>JBEBJC010000256.1:0-9762 GCA_040080105.1 Myxococcota bacterium | reverse complement strand
GCGTCAGTCGAGGACCCGGTACACGACCTCTGCGGCCACGGCGGGCTTCCGCTCCCCCTCGATCTCCACTGTCGCGGCGAGGGTCATCTCCGTGCCCCCGTCGACGGGGCGGGCCGACTGGAGCGTGAGGGAGAGCCGGTACCGGGCCCCGGCCTTCAGCGGCGCCGGAAATCGCACCTTGTTGCACCCGTAGTTCAAGATCATCGAGAACCCCTCGATGTGCATCACCTCGAGGGACAAGGGCGCGACGAGCGACAGCGTGAGGTATCCGTGGGCGATGGGGACCCCGAACGGGCCCTCCGCGGCGCGGGCCTCGTCCGTGTGGATCCATTGGTGATCGCCGGTGGCCTCGGCAAACGCGAGGATCTGAGAGAATGGCAGCTCGCGCCACTCGCTGCAGCCCAGCGGTTGTCCGATATGGGCTTCGATGTCGGCGACAGAGGCGAAGGTGGTCGGCACGTGCGCTCCTCCTCTGGAGGTTACCCTCGCCCGACGCTCCTCACTGGAGATCGTCGGTACGGCGAACCGTCCATCTCGCGTCGGACCCACCCGACTGGCCGCCAGACGACCTGGGGAAGGTGGATACCGACAACCTCTGGTAGGCGGACCGCCCCAGACGGTCAGCGCCCCGCGAGCGCCCGCTGAGCGAGACGGCTGAAGGCGGGAACGTGTTCGGGAGCCTGTTCCCCGAGCCACTCGAGCACCAGGCGCACATCCATCCCGGCGTTCACGAGGTGAGCGACGTCGGCTTGGTCCTGTGGCCGGTTGGCGCGGAGCTTCATCAGGACCAGCACCTCGACGGGAACGACCGGCACCTCTCCCGGCTCGGGCAGCTGCAGCGCCTGCTCCAGCGCGGGATCGTCCGGTAGGGCGGCGAGGAGATCGATCACTCCCCAGCGAACGAGGCTACCGAGCTCCTCGCGGAACGACAGGATGGGCTTGATCGACGCGAAGGCCGCCGAGCCGACGATGAAGTCCACGTCCTTCGTCGCCCGTGGGTGTCCGTGAAGGCCGACGGCCAGCCCTCGGACCAACGCGTGCGGGATCCCCAGGAGCCGGAGGCGCTCGGAGGTGTCGATCGCGTCCGTCAGCACCTTCGGCGCGACGACGCGAGCAAGATCTTCCCAGCTCATCGCGGCTCGCTCACCCAAGCGTGCTGCCCGTCCCGGTACTGGACGTGCTTCAGCTCGCGGTCCTCGTCTTGGGGCGCCTGTGCGGCGGCGGCGCGAAGCCGGGCGAGCAGGTCGTCGGCGACGTGCACGCTCGTCACCCTGGCAGCGTGGTGCTCCGGCAGCCGTTGGGCGCCGGCGGGACCGACCAGGAAGCCGCGCACGTCAGCGGGGACGACGGTTGGCTCGGTACACCGCGACAGGTCCCACGCGGCCTGCAGCGACATCCAGAACCCGGGCTCCATCTGGAGGTATCGGCCCAGGCGGATCGCGGTGTCCGCGGTGATCCCTCGCTTGCCCGACAGGATCTCGGACACGCGAGAGCGAGGGGTGCCGATAGCGCGGGACAGCTCGCTCGCCGACAGGCCGAGCGGCTCGAGAAAGCGCCGCTCGAGGTACGCTCCGGGATGTTGCTCAGGGTGCGGCCAGACCACGGGTACTCCGGTGTTCCGACTCTCAGAACAACTTAACCCGATCACGCGAAGGGGGCTCCAGCGGAGGTCCGGCACCTCGCAGTCCGCGGCCGGCCAGCCCACCGGGATCACCACGAACGGCTTCTCGTTCACCGGCCGCCCGCACGTTCCTCTGACCCGCGGGTGGGATGCCGCTCCCTCCGACAGCTGCCACCAGGACGGACAACTACGCTTCAGCTCGAGCGTCATCGGCCCCGGCCAAATGGGCATCGCCCGCGATGTCGTCGACAAGCGCTCACCTCTGAACGGAAGACCGCCAGAACGCGCGTTAAGTGTTCGTATGTTACCGCTAGAACTCCTGACGGCTCCTCAGCTGGCCTCGTCCGTGGCCCAGCGGGCTCGCCGGCTCCGGTTGGACCGGAACGTCACGCAGCAGGAGCTGGCCGAGCGGGCCGGCATGAGCCTCTCCAGCCTGCGACGGTTCGAGCGCACCGGAGAGATCGCGTTCCTGTCGCTGGTCCGAGTCGCGATGGCGCTCGACGCGACCACCGGATTGGCGGGGCTGTTCCCCGCGCAGGTGCGCACGCTCGACGACGTGCTGGACCGACCGCGCCGTCAGCGGGGCCGACGGTCGTGAAGCTCGTAGCGGGGCAGGCGCTCGCGGTGTGGCTGCGAGGGGTGGCAGGGGGCCCCGAACGAAAGGTCGGACGGCTGGCCTGGCGCGACCGCCGCGCCTGGTTCGAGTACGACGAGCAATTTCTATCCTCGAACCTTCTGTTGTCGCCGTTTCGGCTGCCGCTGCGAGGTGGGGTCCACGAGTCGCCGCTCGAGCCGTTCGGCGGCCTGTTCGGGCTGTTCGACGACAGCCTGCCCGATGGTTGGGGCCGCCTGCTGCAAGATCGACGGGCCACCTCGCTCGGCCTGTCGCCCCCGAGCCTGACCCCGTTGGATCGGTTGGCGGTGGTGGGTCGTACGGGCCTGGGAGCGCTGGCGTACGAGCCCGATCTGCGGGACGGCGCCGCTGCCGGGCGCGCGTTGGATCTCGACGAGTTGGCAGGCGAATCCGAGCGCGTGTTGCAGGGAGGCGCCGACGAGGTGCTGCCCGAGCTGCTGCGACTCGGGGGCTCTCCTCAGGGCGCACGCCCCAAGGTGCTCGTCTGGCTGCGGCCGTCCGACGGGCACGTGGCCTGTGGTCTCGACGCCCCGAGCGCCGACCACCGGCGGGTGTTGGTCAAGTTCAGGGCCCGGTCGGACACCACGGAGGTCGGCGCCGTCGAGTATGCCTACCATCAGCTCGCGCGTCGGGCGGGGCTCGATGTGCCCGAGGCCTGGCTCGTCCAGAGCCGCCGGGGCGGGGGCTGGTTCGCTGTGGAGCGCTTCGATCGGACGGCAGGGGGGGCGCATCGTCACGTCCACACCCTGTGCGGGTTGCTGCACGCCGATCACCGCCTCCCCTCCCTCGACTACGTCGCAGCCCACGCGGTGGTCCATCGGCTCACCGGAGATCAGCGCGCCGTGGAACAGCTGTTCCGGCGCATGGTGTTCAACGTCGTCGCGCACAACCGGGATGACCACACCAAGCAGGTGAGCCTGACGATGCAGGAAGACGGCCGTTGGCAGCTCGCGCCGGCCTACGATCTGACGTGGTCGGACGGCCCGGGGGGCGAGCACAGCATGGCCGTGGCGGGTGAGGGCGAGCCGGGTCTCGCCGCGGTCCTCGAGGTCGCGAAGGCGGCCGGCATCCCCGCCCGCAGGGCTCGGAGGGTGGTGGAGGAGGTGGGCGCAGCCGTCGTCGGGGGGTGGCCAGAGGTCGCGCCGTCCGCCACGACGAGGCGACAGATCGCGAAGTCGCTTCGCGGGCTCGACCCTCGATGAAGGTGGGCCACAGCTCTTCTACGCGCTGACCCCAACGGGGCAGCTCACCCCGGTCCCGCCGAGCCCGCAGTACCCGCCCGGGTTCTGGGCACACGACCTCGAGCCGTTGCGTGACACGCAACACGACGCTAAGGAGGGCCATGGGGAAGCATCCCGGTCTGATCCTGCGAGAGGGGTTCATGGAGCCACTCGGGATCCACGCGAGCCGGCTCGCCGCTGGAACCGGAGTGGACCGGTCCACGATCAGTCGCCTCTTGGCGGGGGACCAGCCCCTCACGCCGCCGATGGCGGCCCGGCTCGGCGCGTACTTCGGCGTCCCCGCGCGTTGGTGGCTGCTGATGCAGGCCGAGTACGACGCCGCCGACGTAGCCGCCCGGCCCGAACTCGTCCGGGGCGTGGTTCCGCTCGAGCCGAATCCTGACGTGCTGCTGACCCCGACCGGGGTGTTGCGCCTCGATGTCGCGCCACCTGCAGTCGACGAGGGGGGTGAGGTTCGCACCATCCGCTACGACAACGGGTCTGTCGGGCTGATCGGGGACGACCGATGAGCCGGGTCGACGTTCTGCGGGACGTGGTCGCGTCGTCCATCCTCGAGCGGGCCGTGGACGTGTCCGTGCGCCTTACCGCGTTGGGCGTGCCGCACACGCTGATCGGCGGCCTGGCCGTCGGGGTCCACGGCCACCCTCGGACGACGAAGGATGTCGACTTCCTGGTCGGGGTCGAGGCCTTCGCTGCGACGAGCCCCCTTCTCGTCTATCGGGACGAGCTCACCGACCTCGTCCGCATCGGGTTCACCGACCTCATGAGCGTTCCGCCGAAATATCCGGTACTGACGTCGGAGCTCGGCCTGGACGAGGAGATGCGGGTGATCTCGCTCCGCGGCTTGATGCTCATGAAGTTGGATGCCTTCCGACCAAGGGATCGTGAAGACGTGCGGACGCTGCTCGGTCGAGATCCGAGCCAGATTCGGGCCGTCCGCGACTACCTGGCGGCGAACGCGCCCGATTTGGTCCACCGCCTCGCGGAGGTGCTCGGGGGGTGAGGTGACATGGGGAAGAAGCGTCACCGCGGTCAGTGGTGTTGGTGCTGCGACCGCATCTGCGCGAACGAACGCTTCAGCGGCAAGAACCACGGGCGACACCTCTGTCGGGACTGTGCCCGGTTGCCGCTGGAGGAGCGGGAGTTTCGGTCCGCGGAAAACGACCTGGACCGGATCTACTTCCGACCGGGGAAGTTCAGACGGAAGCGGCCGCTCATCGCACGCTTCCTCCGGCATCACCTGCCGTGGGTGCAGCTCTACGCGGAGGCCATGCTGCGACCACGGGAGTGGGAGTCGGAGCACCCGGGCACGCGCTACGGTTGCTCCACCCCGACCCCCACGGGGCAGCTCACCCCGGTCCCGCCGAGCCCGCAGTACCCGCCCGGGTTCTTGAACAGGTACTGCTGGTGGTAGTCCTCCGCGAGCCAGAACGGGCCCGCCGGGGCGAGCTCGGTGGTGATCCCCCGGAACCCCGCCGCCGCGAGCTCCCGCTCGTACGCTTCGCGCGACGCCGCCCCTGCCGTCGCCTGCGCCTCGGTCGTGGTGTACACCGCCGACCGGTACTGCGAGCCCACGTCGTGGCCCTGGCGCATCCCCTGCGTGGGGTCGTGCCCCTCCCAGAACGTGCGCAGCAGCCGGTCGTACGTCACCCGCGCCGGGTCGTACACCACCCGCACCACCTCGGTGTGGCCGGTGCGGCCCGAGCACACCTCCTCGTAGGTCGGGTTCGGGGTGAACCCGCCGGCGTAGCCCACCTGGGTCGACAACACCCCCTCGAGCTGCCAGAACTTCCGCTCCGCGCCCCAGAAGCACCCGAGGCCGAACACCGCGACCTCCGACCCCGCCGGGAACGGCGGCTCCATCGGGCCGTCGAGCACCACGTGGCGCGCCGCGACCGGGAACAGGCGCGTGGGGCGCCCCTCGAGCGCCTCGTCGGCCGTGACCCTCCGCCCCTTGTCGCCGAACAGGAACGAGAACATCGACCCTCCGCCCCGGGGCCGTAACCCCGGCGCGGTCAGGGGTGCTGAACCCCGTCCGCGTCGACCCAGGTGTCGAGCACGAGCGGCGTGTCGGGCGACGCGAGCCGCTCGGGCAGCCCCGCGCCGAGCGGACCCGCGAGCTCCGGCCACCGCGCGCCCGACCGCAGCACCGCCGACGCGGCCGGGTCCCGCGCCGGGCGCGGCTGCGACGTGTTCTCCTCCCCGCCGAGCGACACCGACCGGTCCAGGTCGTACCGCGCGACGGCGGCCCCGAACCCGTCCGCCGGCGACGCGGCGCACCCGGGCCGCACCACCGCGTCGAGCGGGTTCACCGGACAGCCCGCGGCGTCGGTCAGGAACATCCCCGTGCCGAGGCCCGCGTTCATCCACACGTACAGCGGCGAGCCGAGCTGGTTCCCCGGGTTCTGCCCCAGGTGCTGCCGCAGCAGCGCCCAGTCCAGGTCGGCGTACCGGCGCTCGGTCACCGCCGACACGAACGCCGCGTACTCGGTCCCATAGGTCGCGAGCTGGTCCTGGTCGAGGTGGCACGCCACGCACTGGCGGCTGCCTTCGCGGTCGGCGGTGGGCTCCGCCCGGATCGAGTGCGCCGCGAACCCGCCGTGGCCGAGCGCCGGGTTGTCGGGCCCGTCGCCCTCGCCGTTGCGGTCGACCGGCACGATCACCGGCGACAGGGCGCCCTCGCGGTCGCGGAACGTCCAGAACGTGGCGGTGGACGGCTGGCCCAGGCCCACCCGGCCCGACGGATCGACCGCCAACGCCGACCACACCGGGGTCGCGTAGGTGGGCGCCGCGGTGGTGACCCGCGCGCCGAGCCGCTCTCCGGTGATCCGGCCGAACGCGGGGGTGACCTCGTCGGCGGTGAGCTCGAGGTGGCACCCGACGCAGGTGTTCGTCCACGCCGCGTGGCAGCTGGTGCAGCTCATCCGGTCGAGGTGCGAGAACCCGACCGCGTACAGGGCGGGGTTCTGCTGCACCGGGCCGGTCCCGTTCGCCGGATCGGCGTCGGCGCGGCCCATCGCGAACGACGCGAGCGGCTCGTACAGCGGCTGGCCGTCGACCGGGTGCACCGCGCCGCTGTCGACGACCGAGTCGCGCACCTGCAGCACGTAGTGCAGCAGCCCGTCGAGCCGGCCGCGGAGCCAGGTGTCGCCGTTCGCGTCGACGGTCACGTGGCGCAGCGGGTTCCCGAACCGGTCGGTCGCGCACACCGCGGGCGCGCCGAGCGGGTCGATGCAGGTCGTGGTCGGGCGGGCGGCCTCGGCGGTCCCGTGGCAGCCCTCACAGGTCACCCCGACCGCCTGGTCCATCCGCGACCACAGGTGGCCCGAGGTAGGGTCGGTCACCTGACCGCCCGACCCGTCGTCCCAGGTCAGGTCGCCGTGGACGTCGCGGCTGCCGTGGCAGTCCACACACCCCATCCCGGCCTCGGCGTGAACGTCGGGCGGGGTGTCGTCGCGGAGGTCGCCGTCGTAGTCCTCGTCCACGAGCAGCTGGTCGACCGGGATCCCGGCCCAGGTCGCGCCCCCGGACAGCCGCGGGTCGGCCGCGCCTCCGGTCCAGCTCACCGGCCCGGCCGGGTACTGGGTGCCGCCGGCCACGTCGCCGGCCGGATCGACCCGCACGCCCCAGTACTGCAGCACCGTGTGGTTCGTGCCGCGGTGACAGGTCGCGCAGGTCGCGTCGGACACCCCCGGCACGAACACGTCGCCGGCCGGGGTGGTCACGGTGCGGGCGGACGAGCGGATCCGGTGGTCGAGCACGTGCGGGCGCTCGGGCGCCACCAGCGCCTCCGGGTCGGCGGGCTCGTCGACCGGGAGGTTCGGGTCGTTGGTGCCGGTGCGGCCGTCGGGTCCGTAGGCGAAGTGGCACGCGGCGCACCCGCCGCCGCGGAACACCCCGGTGCCCTGGTTCGGGCCAGAGCTGCCCGCGTGGCAGTCCCCACACTGGAACGAGATCGCCGCCCGCACCACCTGGTCGAGCGCGGACCCGGGCACCACCCGACCCTCGGCGTCCCGCTGCCCCGCGACGAGGCCGGCGAGCGCGTCCGGGTTGCCCGACAGCCCGAGCGGGTCGCCGGCCACCGCGGTCTCGGCGAGCTCGACCCGCTCACCCACCCGACCCACCTCGGCCGGGTCGTACACCCAGGTCGGGTCCGACCCGCTGCGGAACGCGAGGTCGCCGGCCGTGTCGGCGTACAGCCCCTGGTGGCTCCCCTGCTCCGCGGGCAACCCCACCGAGAACGCCGCGCTCGAGAACACCCCGGCGTTGGTCCCGTGCAGCGAGCCCGCGAACCCCTGCGCCCGCTCGAGGTGGCACCCGTTCTGCCCGCACCCGCGCCCCGCCACCGCCACCCGGCTGTCGCCCGGGTTCAGGAACTGCAGGTAGTCGAGCGCGGTGTACGCGGTGCCGTCGAAGGTGTAGTCCGGCAGCCGGTCGACGCCGGTGCGGGTCAGGTACGCGAAGTACGCGGCGGGGTCGGCGGCGAGGTTCCCGTCGTCGCCGATCTCGGGCGGGCGCGGCACGTGCGCCTGGTACGGGTCGAGCCGGGTGGGGTCGCCCCCGTGGCACGACGTGCAGGTCACCACCGCCCCGAACGGGTGAGGGTCGGGCAGGCCGGCGCCGAGGTAGTCGTCGGTCAACGAGCCGTTGTGGCACGCCATGCAGGTCTCGCCCGCCTCGAACGACCCGGTCTCGCCGGTGGCCCCGGTCGGCTCGGGATCGGGGCAGTCGTCGGGGAGCGAGCAGTACCCGGGGTTACACGCGCAGCACGCGTCGATCCCGACGGCCTGCGCGGGGTCGCAGTAGTCCACCCGGCTGCAATCCCAGGTCTGTCCGCCGGCTTCGAGCGCGGTGCAGTCCACCTGGGTGTCGGTCGCGCTGTCGGTGGGGAGCGGTTTGGTGCCGGTTTCGCCAGGGTCCCCGTCACACGCCAACAACCATCCGATCATCGCGCTCTCCCGTGCCGCAGCGTACACTGCCCGACTGGAGATGGAGATGCCCCGATCCTTGGTGTGGCTTGTGTTCGTCGGCTGTTCGGGGGACAAGGTCACCGACACGCCCGGGGAGACGCCGGAGACCGGCACGGACGACACCGACTCCCCGCCCGTCACCACCACCACCGTCCCGACCCCCACCGGGGACCCGGCGACGATCGAGCTCGGGGGCGCGTGCCCGCTCACCGACCGGTACGGCGGATTCCTGGTCGAGGTGCTCGACTACTACTCGTCGATCGCCGGGAACGGCGCCGACGCGGTGTCGCCGATCGCGGTGCTCGAGCCGGTCGGCGGCGCCGGCGAGTGCCAGCTGTGGAAGCGGAACAACCCGTTCTGCGATCCCCCCTGTGGGGCGGGCGAGACCTGTGACCTCACCGGGGAGTGCGTGCCGGCGCCGGTGAACCAGGACCTCGGCGCCGTCACGATCGGCGGGCTCGAGCAAGAGGTGGTGATGCAGCCGGTGGTGCCGGGCAACACCTACTTCGCGACCCAGCTGCCCCACCCCGTGTTCACCGCCGACCGGCTGGTCGAGCTGCGCACTCACGGCACCACGTTCGGCGACGAGCTCGTGCTGCACGGGGTCGGGTTCGACGCGCTCACGTTCGCCGGCGACCGGACGTGGTTGATGAAGCGGGACGAGGCGCTGCCGGTGTCGTGGACCCCGCCCACCAGCGCGCTCGGCCGGAGCCGGGTCGAGCTGCGGATCAGCGTGGACCAGCACGGGCTGACCCCCGCGACCATCGTGTGCGACTTCGACGACGACGGCGAGGCCGAGGTCGACCCCACCACGGTGACCGCGCTGATGGACCTCGGCGTCACCGGGTTCCCCACCGGCACCCTCACCCGCCGCACGGTCGACTCGGCGCCGTTCGGCGACGGGTGCATCGACTTCGAGCTCGGCTCCGAGGTGAAGGCCGACCTGTCGGTCGACGGCTACATCCCGTGTGACAGCCCCGACGACTGTCCCAGCGGGCAGACGTGCGACCTCCTCGTCGGGCTGTGTCTGTAGTGCCGCTCGAGGTGGGCCGGCTGACCGATCCGGCGGAGTTGCCCGCGCTGCAGGCGGTGCTCGGGGCGGCGTTCGTGGTGGACCCGGCGTCGACCCGCGCGTGGCTCGACCGCGCCGGCACCGACGAGCTGCGGGTGGTGCGCGACGGCGCCGAGATCCTCGGCGGCCTGGTGCGCATCCCGATGGCCCAGGCGTTCGGCGGTCGGTTCGTCCCGATGGTCGGGGTGGCCGGGGTCGGGGTGCGGGCAGACCGGCGGCGGGCC
>JBEBJC010000255.1:0-9766 GCA_040080105.1 Myxococcota bacterium | reverse complement strand
CGTCGTCGGTGGTGACCCGACCGCGCGGGCCAGTGCCGGGGACGGCCCCGAGCGGCACGCCGGTCCGCTGGGCCTCCTGGCGCGCCGCCGGCCCCGCGCGCACGTCGTCCTTCGGGATCGCCACCGACGCGGCGCCTGCCGCCGGTGCGGCCGCTCGGGCCGTCTCGTCGATCCGGCCGACCACCGAACCGATCGGGACCTCACTCCCCTCGGCGGCGAGCTGCTCGGCCATCACCCCCGAGGCGGGGCTCGGGACCTCCATCGACGCCTTGTCGGAGTCGAGCTCGACCACCCCCTCGCCCTCGGCGACGGGATCGCCCGGCTTCTTCAGCCAGCGCGAGATGAACACGGAGTTGATGGACTCCCCGATGCGGGGAATCGTCACGTCGACCATGGTGGGCTCCTCGAGGGGACGGTCAGGGGGTGGCGAGCGCAGCTTCGATCAACGCGGCCTGCTCCGCCAGGTGCTTCTTGTGGGAACCGGTGGCCGGGCTCGCCGCCGCCTTTCGCCCCACGTACAGCACGGCCACGCCGGGCAGGTGCTCGTCGAACCAATGGAACAACGACGGCCAGGCGCCCATGTTCCGCGGCTCCTCTTGGCACCACACGAGCTCGGGCCGCCCGAGCCGCTCCCACTCCGCGCGGATCGCCGCAGCTGGGAACGGGTACAGCAGCTCGACCCGCGCGAGCGCCACGTCGCCGTGTCCGAGCTCGGTCCGGCGCGCGAGAAGCTCGTAGTACACCTTGCCGGTACACAACACCAGCCGGCGCGGCGCGGTCGCGCCGGGGTCGCCGATCACCCCGTGGAACGCCCCCCCGGCGAGCTCGTCGATCGTGCTGGTGGCTGCGGCGTTCCGCAGCCCGCTCTTCGGGGTGAGCACCACCAGCGGCTTGCGGACCTTCCGCAGCACCTGCCGCCGCAGCAGGTGGTAGAAGTTGGCGGGGGTGGTGCAGTTCGCGACCTGGAGGTTGTCCTCGGCGCACAGCTGCAGGAACCGCTCGGGCTTCGCCGAGCTGTGCTCCGGGCCTTGGCCTTCGTAGCCGTGGGGGAGCAGCAGGACGAGCCCGCAGTGTCGGTTCCACTTCTGCTCGGCCGAAGCCAGGTACTGGTCGATCACGATCTGCGCGCCGTTCACGAAGTCGCCGAACTGCGCCTCCCACAGGACGAGCCCGTCGGGCGTGTCGAACGCGTACCCGACCTCGAACCCGAGCACGCCCAGCTCGGACAGCGACGAGTCGTGCACCGCGAACCGCGCCGGCAGGCCGAGCTCGGACAACGGGAACCGCTCCACCCCGGTGCGCACGTCGGTCAGCACCGCGTGCCGGTGGGAGAACGTGCCGCGGCCCGAGTCCTGACCCGACAGCCGCACCGAGTACCCCGCGTCGAGCAGGGTGGCGTACGCGGCTTGCTCGCCCACCGCCCAGTCGACGGGGTCGAGGCCGTCGATCATCCGCAGCCGCTGCGCCAGCAGGCGCTTGATCTTGGCGTGGGCCTCGAACCCGTCCGGGACGGTGTTCGCGCGGCGGAGCACCTCGACCAGGCGCGCACGATCGACCCGGGTGTCGACCTCGTCACTTGCGGCCCCGCCAGTGGTGGCCTCCCACAGGTCGCGCAGCTGCGACGGCGGGTTCCGGTCGGCCGATTGCGGCGCGTCGGCGGCGGCCGACAGGTCGGCGAACGACCGCTCGTAGATCTGGTCACACTCCTCCGGGCTCAGGGTCCCGATCCGAACCAGGTGCTTCGCGTACACCTCGCGCGGGGTGGGCCGGGTCCGGATCAGCTCGTACAGCTGCGGCTGAGTGAACGACGGCTCGTCGCCCTCGTTGTGCCCGTGCTTGCGGTAGCAGTACATGTCGATCACCACGTCGCGGTGGAACCGCTGGCGGTATTCGACCGCGATCTGCGCCACCGCCGCCACCGCGCGCGGCACCTCGCCGTTGACGTGGAAGATCGGCACCCCGAGCATCCGCGCGATGTCGGTCGCGTACGGGGTGGACCGGGACTCGTGCGGCGGGGTGGTGAACCCGATCTGGTTGTTCACCACCACGTGGATCGTGCCGCCGGTGCGGTACCCCGGCAGCTCGGACAGGTTCAGCACCTCCATCACCGAGCCTTGACCCGCGAACGCCGCGTCTCCGTGGATCAGCAGCGCGAGGCCGGTGACCCGCGACGCGTCGCCGATCCGGTCTTGTTTGGCCCGCACCCGCCCCTCGACGATCGCGTTGACCGCCTCGAGGTGCGACGGGTTCGGGGTGAGCGACAGGTGGACCGTCTGGCCGTTCACCGTGACCAGGTCGGCCGAGTAGCCCAGGTGGTACTTCACGTCGCCCGAGCCCTGGGTGGCTCCCCGAGCGTCCTGGAACTCGTCGACCAACATCCGCACCGGCTTCTCGAGCAGGTTCACCAGCGTGTTCAGCCGGCCGCGGTGGGCCATCCCGACCACGATCTCGCGCGTGCCGCCGCGGGCCGCGGCGCTCACGATCAGATCGAGCGTCGGGATCAGCGTCTCGGCGCCCTCGAGCGAGAACCGCTTGGTCCCCGGGAACCGGCCGTGCAGCATCCGCTCGAGGTTCTCGGCGTCACACAACTTCCGGAACACCCGCCGCTCTTCGGTGGGCGACAACACGCCGCGGTTCGGCAGCGTCTCGAGCTGCTCCTGCACCCACTGGCGCTGCGGCGTGTCGATCACGTTCATGAACTCTGCGCCGATGGAGCCGCAGTACACCTTGCGCAGGTGGTCGACCACGGCGCGGACCTTCGCGCGGGCGGGCAGGCCGAACGCGGGCGCGGTGTCGACCTCGGCGTCGAGGTCGGCGTCGGTCAGGCCCCAGTACGTGAGCGTGAGCTCGGGGTGGGCCACCCGCTCCCGCCGGTCCAGCGGATCGATCGCGGCGTCGAGGTGGCCGCGGACCCGGTACGCGTTGATCAGCTGGACCACCCGCGCCTGACGGCGGCCCGCCTCGGAGTCGAGGGTGACCGGCGGGGGATCTCCGCCGGCGAAGATCGACGCCGCGCGGCGGGTCGGCCCTTGGCCGGGGACGCGCCCGTCGCGGGACGGCCCGCGCTCGAGCGACTCGAACAGCGCCCGGTAGTCGGGGTCGACCGAGGCGGGGTCACGCGACCAGGTGACGTACAACTCGTCCAGGAACGCGGCGTTGTCGCCCTGGAGCAGACTCGACGGGACGGAGGAAGTCACGGGGTGGGCCTCACGCCGGGGTCCTAACCTCCGCGGGTCACTGCCGGAGGTCACCCGCGGTGTCGATCCATGCCTGCACGCGCCGCCGGAGCACCGGCAGCGAGACCGCGCCGCCGCTCAGCACCACGTCGTGGAACGCGGGCAGGGAGAACGACGGCCCGAGCGCGGCCTCTGCCTCGGCGCGGAGCGCGAGGATCTCGAGCTGTCCCGTCTTGTACGCGAGCGCTTGGCCCGGGGTGGTCACGTAGCGGTCCACCTCGTTCACGATGTTGTTCTCGGCCAGCGGGGTGTTCTCGAGCACGAACGCCTCGGCCTGCTCCCGCGTCCACCCCTTGGCGTGCAGCCCGGTGTCGACCACGAGCCGGGCGGCCCGCCAGCTGTCGAACGCGAGCATCCCGAGCCGGTCGGTGTCGCCGGTGTACAGCCCCATCTCGTTCGCCAGCCGCTCGCCGTACAGCGCCCACCCCTCCACGAACGCGGTGGCGCCGCCGTACCGTCGGAACGCGGGCAGCTCGCCTCGCTCCTGCGCGATCGCGATCTGCAGGTGGTGCCCGGGGACCGACTCGTGGAACGCGAGCACTTCGGCCTCGTGCCGCGGCCGCGTCTCCGGCGCGAACACGTTGACGAAGTACACACCCGGCCGGGTCCCGTCCGGGCGCGCCTGTTGGTAGTACGCGACCGTGGTGTACGGGGCGAGGTAGTCCGGGATCGCGTCGACCGTACACGGGGCGCGGGGGACGGTGCCGAAGAACCGCGGCACCGCGGCCTCGGCCCGGCGCAGCGCAGCCTCGGCGGTCGCCTTCACCTCGTCCGCGGTGCCGAAGTGCAGCGCCGGATCGGAGCGCAGCCGGGCGAAGATCTCGGCCAGGTCGTCGGTGCCGAGCACGGCCTTGCCGAGCACGCGGAACTCGGCGTGGATCTTGGCCAGCTCGTCGAGACCGGTCTGGTGGAGCTCGTCGGGGGTGAGGTCCAACGTGGTCTCCTGCCGGATCAGCGCGCGGTAACACGCGTCGCCGTCCGGCAGCGCGTGTAGGCCGATGTCCGCGCCGGTCCTCCCCTTCGGCACGAGCTGGTCGCGGAGGAGGTCCCGGTACCGGGTCAGGGCCGGCCGCACGCCGTCGGTGACCGCGGCGGTGAGGTCGGCGCGGAACGTCGCGAGGGCCGCAGGATCCCACTCGGGGTGTTCGACCCGCGCCGGGCCGAGCATCGGCGCGTCGGCGACCGGCGACCCGAGCTCGCGGTCGAGCATCTCGACCACCTTGTTCAGGCTGTCGAGGTTCGCCACCCGATCTCCGCCTGCGCCCAGGTTGCGGGTCTGGGTGTCGATCGAAGCCGCCGCGGCGCGGTACCGGGCGACGAGCCGGGCGCCGTCCTCGGGCGTGGCGACCGAAGCGTCGTCGGACAGGGTGTTCACGTCGACCAGGGCGTTCGCGCGGGCCGACACGCTCCACAGCAGCGTCCTGCACACCTCGGCGCCCACATCGGCTCGCAACGACTCGAGCAGCAGGTCGCGCGTCTCCCGATCGGCCGACGTGAGGGCGGAGTCCTGCAACAACGAGAGGCGGGTCGCCCACTCCTGCTCACGCGACAGCCACGCGGCGCGCGCCGCCTCCGACGGGTCCGACACCTGGTCGTCGTACCGGTGATCACCGAGGTTGGTGGCCCACTCGGGGTACCGCTGCAGCGTGGCTTCCCAGTGTTCGGTCAGCACGGCGGCCAACGCCTGCGAGCGGACCCCCGCGGCGGCCGGCGGATCTTGCCCCGGGACGGCCGCCCCGGGCGGCACCACCGTCGGCGCCTTCGGCGTACACGCGAGCCACACGAACCACATCCGGCCTCCCCGGGCCCCGTATGATGCCCTGGCCCCGGGGCAAGGAGGCGGCGATGGACCAGCCGTTGAGCGGCGTGGTGGTGGTGGACCTGACCTGGAACCTGCCGGGCCCGTACGCGAGCTCCCTGCTGCAGTCGCTCGGGGCGGAGGTCACCAAGGTCGAGCCCCCCCGCGGCGACCCCGCGCGGTCGATGCCCGGCCTGTTCGCCTCGTTGAACCGAGGCAAGTCGTCGGTGACCCTCGATCTGCGCGCCGAAGAGGACCGCGCGGCGCTGCGCGACCTGTTCGCCCGCGCCGACGTGGTCCTGGAGGGGTTCCGCCCGGGGGTGGCCGCGCGCCTCGGGTGTTCCGCCGCCGACGTCCACGCGGTGAACCCGCGGGCCGTGTATTGCTCGATCAGCGCGTTCGGCCAGGACGGCCCGTTGCGCGACCTGCCCGGCCACGACCTCAACGCGCAGGCGCTGTCCGGGGCGTGCCACCTCGGGCGCGACCGCTCGGGCGCGCCGCACGGCCTGCCGCTGCCGGTCGCCGACCTGTCGGCCGCCACCCACGCCGTGGCGGGGATCACCGCCGCCTTGTACGCCCGCACCCGACACGGCCGCGGCGCGGTGCTCGACGTGGCGATGCTCGACGGCGCGGTGTCGTGGAGCGCGCTGTGGGGGCTCGGCGTCGATCTGGCCGACGACGCGCGGCGAGCCCTGCCACCCGCCGCGCGCCCCGCCGCCGGCCGCTGGCTCGAGCGGCTCGACCGGGAGCGCCTGCACGCGCTGCCGCACTACGGATGCTTCCGCTGCGCCGACGGTCGGTGGATCGCGGTGGGGGTGGTCGACGAGGGCCACTTCTGGTCGGCGTTGTGTGACGCGGTGGGGCTCGGGCGGTTCGGCCGCCTCCCGATGCCGGCGCGGGTCGTGCTCGGGCCGGTGTTGCGGCGGCTGCTGGCGCTCCGGCTCCGGCGTCGCTCGTCCGAGGCGTGGCTGTCCGAGCTCGCCGGCCGGGGGATCCCGGTGACGCCGGTGCTCACGC
This sequence comes from Myxococcota bacterium, assembly GCA_040080105.1. Taxonomy (GTDB): domain Bacteria; phylum Myxococcota_A; class UBA796; order UBA796; genus JACKER01. The sequence continues at coordinate 3,715 of JBEBJC010000255.1, read as the reverse complement.
CGGCGGAGGCGCTCGACCACCCGCAGGTCCGCGCGCGGATGGTGGGTCCGGACGGCGCGGTGCGCCCGCCGCTGCCCGGGGCTCGGTTCCCCACCGGTGAGGTCCCGCGCAGGTCTCCTCCGTCCCGGGCCGTCGAACCGGGCGGATGAGCCGCCGCCCCGTTACGATGGCCCGCCTGGACACGGAGGACGCAAGAAATGAACCATTGGACCCTGGGGCTCGCGTTGCTCGCCGGCTGCCCGACCGCGAAGGACACGCCGACCGGTGAGACCGGCACGCCCGCCGACACCGACACCGACACCGACACCGACACGGACGCCGACTCGGACACCGACGCCGACTCCGACTCGGACGCCGACACCGATCTCGAGCTGTGGGATGTCCACGCGGTGGGCACCGGGTACGAGACCCTCGCCGGCGCGTCGATGGAGGTCGCGATCAAGGACGGCGAGGACCAGCTCGCCCCCGCCGTTCGGCAGAACATCACCGTCGGCGCGGACGGCTCGATCGAGGTCACGTTCGTGGACGTGGCCACCGACGGGGTGCCGTACGCCATCGCGTGGTTCGTCGACTACGACGGCAGCGGCGATTGTAACAACAATGACCCGAGGTGGATGGCCCCGGTCGGCAACCCGGTCACCGCAGACACCGAGTTGACCCTGAACTTCCCCGGCAATCCGATCGACGAGGCCTGCCTGGTTCTCAACGGTCCGTGACTGTCGTTGGACTCTCCCGGACCGGGTGGGTTACCCTCCCCGCGGGTCCGTGGAGACCTCTGCGCCACGCAGAGACGGAACCCAGCCAAGAGCTACCCGCTCCGGCCTCGCGACCCGCGAGCCCGCAGCGAACATTCTGGAGGAGACCACCATGAAGAACGTGACTGCGCTGTTCGCGCTCGCCGCGATCGCTTGCAACGGCGACACCGGCGACAAGACCAGCGGTGAGACCGGCACCACCGGCAGCACCTGCGACACCGTGTACAGCGGCCCGATCTCGATCAGCACGGTCAACGTGACCTGCGACGCGGCCGACAACGTGACGTTCTACGCCGAGACCGTCGGCTGGACCGGCGACGGCCAGGTCTACGCGATGGACACCGCCAACGTCTCGCCGTGGTCGGAAGAGCACGACATCAAGACCTACGAGTTCGACGCGTGCGGCGCGTGGGACAAGCTCGACCTGACCATCACCAGCGGCCCGTACCCGGGCACGGACCTCGACCTGTACCAGCGGAACACGTCGTCGTTCTTCAGCTGCTCCGAGCACTACGGACAGCCGGTCATGACCTACGCGTTCATGGTGTACGACGACCAGGGCGTGCAGGCCGACTGCGTGGCCGCGGGCGACGACGCGGCGGGCTTCGCCGGCGGCGCGTACGACGGCGACATGCAGTTCGCCCCGGGCTTCGACCACACCGCGTGCACCGCCGGCGCCCTCGGCCGCTGATCGTGTGACGCGAGCGATCGACGTACCCGCAGGGTACAGTCGATCGTCCCGGGCCCGCCCGTACGACGTACGTGGCGGGCCCTTTCGTTTCTTCGGTCTTCGGACTCCGTCCTGCGGCTTTCTTGGAGGGTGCGTGTGGCTGGTGCTCGGCTGGCTCGGTTGTGACAAGCAGGCCCCCTCCACCGACGACACCGGCCCGTGCACCAACTGCTGCGGCTCCGAGCCCACCGGGCCCGCGTCGATCGCCACCCTCGCCCTCACCTGTGAAGCAGACGCGCTGACCTGGTTCACCGAGACCGCGGGCTGGGCCGGATCCGGTCGAGTGTTCGCGGTCGACACCGCCTCGACCACTCCGTGGTCCGAGGAGCACGATCTCGCGCTGTTCGACGACGACGCCTGCCTCACCTGGGCGCAGCTGGCGGTGACCGTGCCGGCGCGGGCCGGGTCCGAGACCGGCACCGCGCCGACGTACGAGCGCAACGTGTCGTCGAACCTCACCTGCGACGGGCTGGACGGCGTCACGGTGGCGTTCGCGCTGGTGGACACGAGCGGAGCCGCGCTCGAGTGTGTGGCCGCGGGACACGACCCCCAGGGCCTGGTCGACGGTACCTACGACGCGTTCGTCCCGAACGACCCGAGCTGGGACCTGGCCGGGTGTGACCTCGGCGCGCTCGGCCGCTGATGTGGTGCGACGCGTACGGCGCGCCCGAGATCGTCGCGTCGCTCGACGTGGCGATCGAGGCCAGCGGCCTCGCCCCCTCCAGCCGCGCGGGGGTGTGGTTCACCCACGGCGACAACGGTGACCCTGCGGTGGTGTATGCGTTCGACGCCGACGGGCTCGAAGCCGAACACCCGGTCGACGCGCCCGCGACCGACTGGGAGGACCTCGCGGCGGCGCCGTGCCCCGACCGAGGGGACTGCCTGTACATCGGCGACATCGGCGACAACGACGCGTCCCGTGACACGATCTCGGTGGTGGTGGTCCGCGCGCCAGGGCGATCGGGGGCAGCCGAGAGGGTCGAGATCCGGTCGGCGCGGTACCCCGACGGCCCCCACGACGCCGAGGCGCTGCTGGTGAACCCGTGCACCGGCGAGGTGCAGGTGGTCACCAAGGGCGAGTCGGCTTCGGTGTACCGGTGGCCCGCGGGCGCCGACACGTTGACGTTCGCGGCGACGCTCGACCTGTCCGAGCCCGTCACCGGCGGCGCGTGGGACCCCGACGCACACCGGGTGGCGCTGCGCAGCGACCACCTGGTGTGGGTGTGGAACGTCGATCCTGCGGCGCCCACGGCTCATTGGTCCACGGCGCCGGTGGTGATCGCGGGCGTGTCGGAGGCCGGCGGCGAAGGGGTCACGTTCACCGCCGACGGCGGGGTCGCGACCTTGGGAGACGAGCAGCTTCCGGACGTGGTGGTGTACCCGTGCGCGGAGCCAGCGGACGCGCCCGAGGTGTGTACCCGCTCCGGGTGTGGGTGCGGCGGCAATCCTGGGGGCCACGGCGGGTGGCTCGCCCTCGCCGCGCTCGTCGCCGCCCGGCTCAGAGCCTCACGGTGACGACCTCGTCCGGACCGATGTCTCCCTCGAGCTCCACCCGCACCGGGACCCCGTACTGAGGCCAGCTCGGCAGGGCCCAAAGCGCCTCCGGCAGCGGCTGGGGACCCGCCCCCACCGATTTGAGCGCGCCGCGCACCACCTGACCGGAGGCGCGCCGGACCGTCGCCGCCTCACCCGGGACCAGGTCCACCGCGTCGGACGGGGCCACGAACGCGACCACCTCGCGGGTCGCCACCGGGCGGACCTGGAGCACCGGCTCGCCCGCCGGCACGACCTCGCCCACCGAGCGGTACACCCAGCTCACCTCTCCCGCGACGCCGGCCGGCAGGTCGTGCCGGGCGATCCGCCCCTCGATCACCTCGAGCTCGCGGGTCGCCGCGACCACCGCCCACTCGTTCGCCACCGGGACCGCCTGCTGCCGCTCCCGCGCGCCGCTGGCCGCGGTCGACGCCAGCGCGAGCGCCGATCGGTTCGCCGCGAGGCGCGCCTCGACCACCCGGATCTGGCGGCGCCACTCGTCGACCGCCTGCGCCGACGACGCCCCGCTCGCGAGCAGCGACTCCTCGACCCGCAGCCGCTCGTTCAACCCGTCGAGCTCCGCGCGGTCTTCGGACAACGACGCCCCGATGCGGGCGCGATCGATCGCGGTCGCGTCGGCCCCCTCGGCGAACCGGCGCTGCTCGGTCACCGCGAGGCGGCTCTGGTCCTGCTGCAC
>JBEBJC010001340.1:0-2041 GCA_040080105.1 Myxococcota bacterium | reverse complement strand
GGGATGTACGTGGTGGACACCGCGCTGGTGCTCACCGACACGGTGGTCGAGGGCAACCTCGGGGACATCGGCGACGGCGGCGGCGCGCTGGTCGAGCGCTCGACGCTCGAGCTCGTCGGAGCCTCCGAGTTCTTCGGCAACGCGTCGGGGTTCGGCGGCGGGGTGAAGCTGGTCGACGCGTCGATGGTCGGAGGCGTGGTGCGCGACAACCGCGGGGCGTGGGGCGGAGGGCTCGAGGTGATCGGCGGGTCGACGGTCGAGCGGGTGACCGTCAGCGGGAACCGCGCCGACTACGGCGGCGGGGTCGACCTGTACTTCGACCTGACGCCCCCGGTGTTCGTGGACGTGACCGTGGTCGACAACCACAGCGAGGGGTACGGCGAGGGGGGCGGGCTGTACGGCTACGCGACCGATCCGGCCGCGGTGGTGGTGTGGACCGGCGGCGCGCTCAGCGGCAACACGACCGAGGTGAGCGGCGGCGGACTGTCGATCGCGTGGTTCGAGCTCCACCTCGACGGGGTGGACGTGGTGGACAACACGGCCCTGTCGGGGGACGGCGGCGGCGCGGCGTTGTCGGAAGCTCGGCTGGTGCTGTCCGCGGGCCGGGTCGCCGGCAACGAGGCGGCGACCGGCGGCGGGGTCCGGCTGGCCGGGTCCTCGAGCCTCGACGTGACCGGGTGCGACTTCGGCGCCGACACCGACGACAACGCCCCGGAGGACGTGCTGGTCGGCGGTGCGCCGTACGGCGGCTACGGGGTCGACGCGACGTTCACCTGTGACCCTGCCGGCTGCGCCCCGGCCCCGTGAGCGTCACGGGGCGAGCGCCGCGTCGATCGCGCGCCCGAGCTCGCCCGCGGACGGGGCCACCTTCGACGAGTAGTGCCCGACCACCTTCCCGCTGCGGTCGACCAGGTACTTCTCGAAGTTCCACTTCACGTCGGCGTTGGCCCCGGGCTCACTCGCGACCAACCACCGGTACAGCGGCGAGCGGTTCGCGCCGTTCACGTCCTGCTTCTCCAGCAGGGGGAACGTGACCCCGTAGTTCAGGCGACAGAACTCGGCGATCTCCTCCTTGGTGCCGGGCTCCTGCGCGCCGAACTGGTTGCACGGCACGCCGACGATCACCAGCCCCTGGTCCTTCTTCGCCGTGTACAGCTCCTGCAGGCCGTCGTACTGGGGCGTGTAGCCGCACTTGCTCGCGACGTTCACGAACAGCACGGCCTTGCCGACGAGCTCCGACGCCGGCATCGGCGTGCCGTCGAGCCGGGTGAGGGGGAGCGAGGACAGCGGGTTCACGGACACCTCCTGCGCGAGCGCCGCTCCGACGAGAAACGGGAACATGCGACCTCCGGACGGGTCGTATGGAACTGCGGGCCACCCTGCCAGCGGCGCACGGGCGACGACCCGATTACGACGCCCGGGCATGCGGGGAAAGCTGATCGCGTTCGAGGGGATCGACGGCGCCGGGAAGACCACCCAGGCCCGCCGGTTGGTGCACGCCCTGGTGCAGCGGGGGCGGCCCGCCACCTACACCAAGGAGCCGACCGACGGCCCGGACGGGCGGCGGCTGCGCGCGTCGGCCCGCGCCGGGCGGCTCCCCGCGGAGGAGGAGCTGGCGCTGTTCGTGCGCGACCGCCAGGCCCACGTCCGCGAGCTGATCCTGCCGGCGCTCGCGCAGGGGGTCACGGTGGTGGTCGACCGGTACTTCCCGTCGACCGCGGCGTACCAGGGCGCGCGCGGGCTCGACCCGGCCGCGATCCTCGCGCAGAACGAGGCGTTCGCCCCGGCGCCGGATCTGGGCGTGTGGATCGACGTGGAGCCGGCGGTCGGCCTCGCGCGGGTGCGCGGGCGCGACGCGGTCGAGAACCTGTTCGAGCAGCTCGGGGACCTCGAGCGGTGCCGCGAGGTGTTCCGCGCGATCGAGCGCCCGTGGTGGCGCCGGTTCGACGGGGCGCTCGAGCCGGACGTGTTGGCGGCCCAGATCACGGCCGCCGTCGACGCCTGCTGAGATTCGATCGTTCGGCGGGCTCCCATCCCGCCG
>JBEBJC010001339.1:0-2042 GCA_040080105.1 Myxococcota bacterium | reverse complement strand
GACCTCGAGGTGACGGGCGACCTGCGCGCCGACCTCGGCGCGGCGGTCCGTTCGAGCTTGGCCCGGCACCCAGAGGAGCACCGCGCCGCGCTGCTGCCGGTGATGGAGGCGGTGGCGCGGGTGGTGGCGACCCGCCGGCCCGGGTTCCGCGTGCCGACGTTCGCGCTCGACGCGGAGGGCGCGCCTGCGCTGTCGGGCCCGGACGCGGAGGTGTTCGTCCAGCTGTGGCGCAGCGACATCGCGCTCGACGCGGCGGCCACGATGGTGACCAAGGCGTGGAGCGCCACCAAAGGCGGGGCGATCGACGAGACCGGCCTGTCGGCGCTGGTGCGCCGGGTAGACCGGCTCCTCACCAACACCTGACCGGGGCTACCGGCGCCCGCCGAGGAACGAGCGGATCCGGGCCTTCAGCTCGTCGGATGTCCACACCGGGAGCACCTCCTCGGTGAACCTCCGCTCGGCCTCCGCGTCGCGCGTCACGAGCGGCCCGCGCAGGTCGCGCTTCGTGGCCACGTACGCGGCGCGCGGGTGGGCCGACAGCGCCGCCAGCTTTACCCGCGCCGCCTCGAGCGGGTCGTCCGCCAGCGCGTCGACCAGGCCCAGCTGCGCGGCCCCCACCGGGTCGACCAGCTCTCCGCCCAGCACCGCTGCCTCGAACCGCGCCACCCGGTACCGCACGATCTGCAGCACGCTCGGTGGAAACCGGAGCCCGAGCGCGACCTCGTTCAGGCCGAACCGCGCGCTCGGCTCGGTCGTGGCGATCCGGTGATCGGTCGCCGCCGCGAGGATCGCGCCGCCGGCGATCGCGTGCCCGTTCACACACGCCACGGTCGGCCCCGGGTGGCGGAACAGCCCCTCGACCACGTCGGCGAGCAGCTCGAGGAACGACCTCATCTGCCCGGCGTCGAACGACGCGAGCTCCTTGAGGTTCAGCCCGGCCGAGAACGAGTCCCCCGCGCCGCGCAGCAGGATCGGCGCGTCGCCCACCCCCCGGAGGGAGTCGCGGAGGTGCTCGAGCTGGCCTCGGCCGAGCGCGTTCTTCGCCGGGCCCTCGATCACCAGCTCGACCGGGGTCATCGCTTGCTCGCCGCCGGGCGCGGGGTCTCGGCGGGCGCCGCAGGCCGCTCCTTGTTCTTCGCCAGGATGCGCGACACGAGGCCCTTGAGCACGTTGCGGTCCGCCTCGCTCATCCGCTCGATCCGGAGCGCGAGCATCCCTGCCTCGCGCGCCACCTGGACCTCCTCGGTGTCGAGGGCCTCGGAGCCGAGGAACGTCAGGGTCTCGGCGATGAAGTCTCGATCCGCCGTACTGATGCCGTCGAGCGCGCGGGCCATCTTGGCCGACTCCGACGTGAGCAGCATCGTGGCCTTGGGTGTTGCCATCGGGACTGGGCCTCCGCAGGCCCCGACCCTATCACGGATCCGCGCCGCGGCGACACCCTCACGGGGCGGCGCCGAGCGCCCGCAGCAGCCGCTCGATCAGCGCGAACTGCGCCTCGAGGATCCGCACGCGCGCAGTGGCCACGTCGAACCACTCGGCGCGGTCGACCTCCGGGAACCGGCGCACCACCCCCGACCCGCGCGGCCACTCCATCTCGAACGTGCCGGAGACCAGCGTCGCCGGGTCGACCGACAATGGCGCGGCGAACCCGTGCACCACCTTCCCTGCCCGCTGAGTCACCGTGCCGAGCGGGATCAGCGGGCCCTCGGGCGACCAGCCGGTCTCCTCGCGCAGCTCGCGCACCGCCGCGACCTCGGGAGCCTCCCCCGGCTCGAGCTCACCCTTCGGGATCGACCAGGCGCCGTCTCGCTTGTGCGCCCACAGCGGCCCGCCGGGATGCACCAGCAACACCCGCACCCCGTCGATCGAGGTCCGATACGGAAGCACGCCTGCGCTCACCTTGGCCATCGGTTGGACCTATCACGGCGCGGCCAGCGGTCCCGGGCCGGTGGCGGCGGCCAACAACACGGCGTTGCCGAGGGTCCCGCCCGCCCAGAACCACCCGCGCCCCCGCAGACCGAACAGCGACGCGGTCCGCAGGC
>JBEBJC010000254.1:0-9790 GCA_040080105.1 Myxococcota bacterium | reverse complement strand
CTACTGGCAGCTGCCGTCGGTCACCGAGGCGCCGCCGATCCACACCCCGCACACGCGGGTCCGGTACTCGAACGGGTCGCCGTCGTACAGCACCAGGTCCGCGTCCTTGCCGACCTCGAGCGAGCCCTTGTGCTCGGCGATCCCGAGCAGCTGCGCGTTGGTCAGGGTGACCGCCTTCAGCGCCGCGTCCGGCCCGAGGCCGTTCGCCGCCGCGATCGCCGCCTCCCACCCGACCACCCGGACCTTCGGCACGTACGCCTCGTACCCGGTCATGAACCCCACCGTGACCCCGGCCGCCGCCAGCAGCGACGCGTTCTCGAACGTCCCGTCGTGGGTCTCCCCCAGCGACGACCACTGGCGCTGCATCACCGGGCCGACCCACACCGGCACCCCGGCGCGCGCGATCGCGTCCCGCACCAGGTACCCCTCGGTCGCCCCGGCGAGCACCAGGTCGAGGCCGAACTCCTCCCGCAGGCGGAGCGCCGCGAGCAGGTCGTCGGCGCGGTGCGCCACCGCCACCACCCGCGCCCGCCGGTCGAGCGCCGCGACCAACGCCTCGCTGCCGAGATCGATCTCCGGCCGGTCGGCGAGCGGCAACTTCCGCCGCTCGCGGTACTCGCGCGCCGCCGCCAGCGCCTGGCGGACCTCCGCCACGCTGCCCATCCGGGTCTGTGAGCCGGGGAACTCCTTGCTCGCCTCGCCCAGCGTGACCAGCACGAACGCCTCGGGCACCAGCGCGGGCCCCGGGGCGGTGGACATCACCGCGGTGCGGCCCGACACCGGCGCGCCCGCCGACGGCCCGACGTGCACCGTGGTCACGCCGAGCTCGCGCACCCACCCCACGAGCTCGCTCCACGGGTCGTACGCGTCGAGCGCTCGCAGCTCCGGCTCGACCGGGTCACCCGGCTGGAGGTGGTCCTGGTCGAACGGGCGGTTCAGCGGGCCGGTGAGCCCGATCGAGCACAGCCCGTCGATCATCCCCGGGGTGACCGCGGCGGCGCGCACCACCTCGGCCCCGGGCGGCACGGGGATCGCGTCTGCGGCGCCCACCGCGGTGATCTTCCCGTCGCGCACCACCACCGCGCCCCGCTCGATCGGCGGGCCGGACACCGGGTACACCCGGTCGGCGAGCACCACCCGATCGGCCGCGAACGCCACGCTCCACCACCCGATCACCGCGCACCTCCGGGGTACCGCTCGGCCTGGTCCCACCCGCCGGTCGCGTACCGCGCGTCGGTCGCGCGGTCGAACACGACCACCCCCTCGACCCAGGTCTGCTCCACGTGGGTCCACACCGAGAACGGCTCGCCCGACAGCACCACCAGGTCGGCGTCCTTGCCCGGCTCGAGCGAGCCCACCCGCGCGTCGAGCCCGAGCATCTTCGCGCCGTTGAGCGTGAGCGCCGCGAGCGCGCCGGGCTCGCTCATCCCCCCGCGCACCGCGAGCGCGGCGGACCGCAGGAACAGGCGGCTGTCGGTGATCGGGTCGTCGGTGTGGATCGCGACCGGCACCCCTGCCCGCTCGAGCGCGCCGGCGGTGGTGAGCGACATCTCGGCCGCCTCCTCCTTGCCGCCGGGGGAGTCGATCACGATCACCGAGCACGGAGCGCCGCTGCGGGCGATCCGGTCGACCAGCTTCCACCCCTCGCTGACGTGGTGCAACACGGGCACGAACCCGAACTCCTCGCCGAGCTCGAGCGCGGTGACGATGTCGTCGGCGCGGTGGGTGTGGAAGTGCGCCACCCGCTCGCCCCGCAGCACCTCGACCACCGGGTCCTTCGCCAGGTCCGGCGCGGGCGCCGGGGCGGGCTTGCCGCGCTTGTGCGGCGCGTCGAGCTCGGACCGCCGCTTCTTCGCGTCGAGGAACACCTGGCGCACGCTGGCCGCCGCCGCCATCCGGGTGCGCGGGTAGGTCCCCTCCCCCTGCGGGTTCGTGCCGTTCGCCATCTTCAGCCCGCCGCACCCCGGGCCGCGGCGATCGGGGCACAGCAGCAGCTCGTCGACCGTGGCGGCGTCGCGCAGCTTCAGGTACGCCGTCTGCCCGCCGATCAGGTTGCGCGAGCCCGGCATCACGTTCACCGTGGTCACGCCGCCGGCCTGGGCCACCTGCAGGCTCACCGCGGTGGCGTCGATCGCGTCGATCGACGACAGCGCCGGCTGCAGCGGCCCCGACCCCTCGTTGAGCTCGGTCGGTCCCAGCGTGCCGATGTGGGAGTGGGTGTCGACCAGCCCAGGGACGATCACCTTGCCGGTCACGTCGCGCACGGTCGCGCCGGCGGGCGGCGTGACCTGGGACGACGGGCCCACCGCGACCAGCTTGCCCTGGTCGAACACCACCGTGCCGTTCGGGATCGGCGGGCCCGACACCGGGTAGATCCGCGCCCCGACCAGCGCGACGGGCTCCGCGAGCGCCACCGCCGTCCACCACATCGTCGCCTCCGAAGTCGGCACGTGTACCACGGGGTGCGGTACAATGGGCGCTCGGAGGATCGATGCGGAAGGTGTTCGTGGGGGTGTGGCTCGCGGCCGGGTGCCCGACCGAGACCACGCTGCCCAAAGGTGAAACCGCCACGCCGCTCGGCGCGCTCGAGGTGACCCTGGCGGGCGCCGGCTCGGTCGAGCTGTCCGGCGCGGGCCTGTCGGCGGTGTGCCCGCCCGACTGCTCGGTCGACGTGAGCCAGGCCGGCACGGTGACGCTCACCGCGACCCCGGACGCGGGCAACCGGTTCCAGGCGTGGTCGGGCTGCTCCACCGGGCTGAACGCCACGTTGAACGTGGTCGTGCCGGCGGGTCAGACGGTGAGCTGCACGGCGACGTTCGCGCCGGTGGGCAGCGGCACCGAGACCGGGGCGACCCCGACCGACACGGCGACCGACACGGCGACCGACACGGCGACCGACACCGCCACCCCGGCGGACACGGCGACCCATCCGACGCTCGACACGGGGGGTCCGACCGACACCGGCCCAGACCCGATCGACACCGCCAACCCCGACGACACCGGCGGGATCGACCCGGGCCCGGACGACACGGCGCTGCCGGACACCGCGCTCCCGCAGGACACCGCGCCGCCCCAGGACACCGGCGTGGGCGGCGACACCAGCGTGGCGGGCGACACCAGCGTGGCGGGCGACACCGGCCTCGGCGGCGACACCGGCGTCGGCGGCGACACCGGCCTCGGCGGTGACACCGGTGCGCCGCCGGCCTGAGCCCCGAAGGCCTTCGGTGGAGCGGCCGGAGCGACGACTCGGCCCAGCGGAGCTGGGCTATCGTTCGGAGTGGAGGCCGCGGAGCCGAGGCCGTGGAGTAGGGAGCGCTACTTCACCGCGAGGGTCACCGCGACCGCCGCGTTCGAGGCGGCGGTCTCCACCGTGGCCACGGGCTCGGTCGGCACCTTGGTCATCGCGTCGCCGTCACCGTCGAGGCGGACCACCAGGTTCACCGACGCGGGGAGCGCGCCGCCGCCGCCCATCTGCATCCGATCGGCGTCGGTGAGGGTGAACGCGAGCGGGAACGGCCCCGGGGGCAGCTTCTTCGCCGCGAGCGGCGGGCCCGGGTGCGCCGGGTCCTTCACCGACACGAACACCGCAGCGCCGGTCACGGGGCCGTCGTAGGTGATGGTGCCCGACAGCGCGAGCGCCGCGCCGGTGGCGGCCGGCGGCGCCTCGGCGACCGGGGCGGCCTGGGCTTCGGACGGGGCCGCCGACGGGGCGGAGGGAGCGGGCGGAGCGCCGCACGCAGCGAGGAACACGGTGAACATCGACAGCCTCCCGGAACGGCCGCCTCCGTAACCTCGCCCGTCACCGCCGGAGCAGGAACCGCTGGACCTTGCCAGTGGCGGTGCGCGGGAAGTCCGAGACGAACTCCACCTCGTGCGGGAACCGGTTCCGCTGCAGCCCGCGCTTGCACCACTCGCGCAGCGCGTCGTCCAGGCCCGGCTCGACCGCGCGCGCGATCACGAACGCCTTGATCCGGGTGAGCCCGTCCACGTCGATCCCGACCACCGCGGCCTCGGCGACCGCGGGGTGCTCCATCAGCCGGTTCTCGATCTCGATCGGGCTCACCCACAGGCCGCCGACCTTCAACATGTCGTCGACCCGCCCTTCGTACGCGAACACCCCGTCGGGCTCGACCCGGTACCGATCGCCGGTGTGGAACCAGTCCCCGCGCAGCGCCGCGCGGGTCTTCGCCCGCTGGTGCCAGTAGAACGCGAGCGCGCTGTCGCCGGCGACCACCAGCTCCCCCGACCCGCCGGGCCCGACCGGCGCCCCGGCCTCGTCGCGCACCTCGACCCGGTACCCGGGGACCGGCCGCCCGGAGGTGCCGGGGCGGACCTCACCTGCTCGGTTCGAGCAGTAGATGTGCAACATCTCGGTCGACCCGATCCCGTCGAGGATCTCGACCCCGGTGGCGTCGCGGAACCGGCTCCACGTCTCCGGCGGCAGCGGCTCGGCCGCCGACACCGCCCGCCGCACCGACGAGAAGTCGGTCGACCCGAGGTCGGGCGAGGCCACCATCCGCGCGTACAGCGTGGGCACCGAGAACAACAGGGTCGGGCGCCACCGCGCGATCACCTCGAGCGCGCGCGCCTCGGTCGGGCGCCCGGGCGCGTACACCGCGGTGGCGCCGACCCACAGCGGGAAGGTCAGCCCGTTGCCGAGCCCGTAGGCGTGGAACAACTTGGTGGTCGAGTAGTGCCGGTCGAGCGCGGTGGTCTCGAGCACCTGCTCGGCGTAGGTGCGGCAGGTGTGCGCCACGTTCCCGTGGGTGTGCACCACCCCCTTCGGCCTGCCGGTCGACCCCGACGAGTACAGCCAGAACGCCATGTCCTCCGGGTGCACCTCGAGCGCCGGCACCCGCGGGACGGGGGCGCTCCGCCAGGCGTCGAGCTCGGCCCCCGGCCCGTTCGCGACGATCACCCGCACGTGCGGCCGCGCCGCCAGTCGCTCGCGCAACTCCGCAGGACGGGGTCCGAGGACCGACGGTTCGGGTCCGAGCAGCGCGGCGTCCACGATCACCGCGACCGCGTACGAGTCGTCGACGATGTACACGAGGTCGTCGGCCTTCAGCAAGAAGTTCGCCGGGACCGGGACCGCCCCGAGCTTCATCGCGCCGAGGAACGCCGCCGGGAACGCCGGGGTGTCGTCGAGGATCAGCACCACCCGCTGCTCTCGCCCGAGGCCCAACACGGCCAGCGCGCGCGCGACGCCGTCGACCTGGCGCGCGAGCTCGGCCCAGGTGAGGCGCTCGCCGCCGTCGACGATCACCGCCACCGCGTCGCCGCGGCCGGCGTCCACGCTCCGGTCCACCCACCCGCCGACGTTCATCCTCGACCCCCCGGGCGCCCGAGCGTACCCGATCACGGCGTGGGGGGGACCTCGTAGGTCACGGTGACGCTCGCGCCCGCCGCCGGCAGGTACCCGGTGAACGTCACGGTGAGCGTCGCGGCGTCGAACGACCAGTCGGCCGCCCCGAGGGTGACCACCGCGCCGTCCGGCTCGGTGACCTCGATCTCGAGCGTGGTCTCGTCCGGGGCCTCGGCGAGCACCACCGCCGGGGTGGGGACCGGCGGCAGCACCGAAGCCGCCCAAGTGGTGGCTTCGGCGGTCAGGTCGGCGTCACACACCGACCACCGCGACCCGCCGAGGTCCTGTGCGATCGTGTCGTACTTCGCGCCGTAGTCGACCCAGTCGGCGCCACAGTTCACCGTCGGCGAGATGTGCGCGGTGAACGTCACCGTCGCGGTGGGCTTCCACGCGGCCAGCCACGCCTCGAAGTCGACCTCGGTCTGGACCGAGAAGTCGTCCTCGTCACTCGTGACCACGATCGCGAGGTCGGCCGTCGCGCGCTCGAACCCGGCGTTGAACCCGCCCCCGAGCGTGTCGAGCGCGGCGACGATCGCGTCGAGGCCTCGCTCGTCTGCCGAGCCGAACGTGCCCGGCTCGAACGCGAGCGCGAGCCAGTCGATCGCGTCCTGCCGCGCGAGCCCGGACGGGAGCCACCGCATCCCGTCGACCTCGTACAGCCGGCCCTTGCGCCCCGCGGTGTCCATGTCGGTGGTCACCACCCCGACGTGGTAGTCGACCCCCTCGAGCCCGTCCACCACGGTGTCGGCGATGTCGACCAGCCGAAGCTGCTTCGCCTCCATCGAGGCGCTGTCGTCGACGATCCACAACACGTCGAGCTGGCCGCCGGTGATCACGAACGACTCCTCCCGCGCGCACGGGGCGTACCCGGCGGGGTCGAGGTCCACGTCGCCGTCGCAGTCGTTGTCGCGGGCGTCACACACCTCGGCGAGCCCGGGCGCGACCTCGGCGTCGGCGTCGTCGCAGTCCGCGTCACACACCGAGACGCCGTCGGAGTCCGCGTCGACCGGGGTGAGCGCCGGATCGCCGTCGTCACAGTCGTCGCCGCCGGAGGCCTCCGACGCGTACCCGTCCTGGTCGACGTCGATCCCGTCGATCCCGTCGCAGCTGGCGTCGAGCCCGTCGCCCACCGGGTCCTCCGCGCCCGGGTTCACCGCGGCGTCGGCGTCGTCGCAGTCACCCTCGGCGACGGAGTACCCGTCCTGGTCCTGATCCTCGAGGTCGGGGTCGGTGTCCGCGTCCGAGTCCGCGTCGACATCGGTGTCGGTGTCGGCGTCGCTGTCCGTGTCGACATCGGTGTCGGTGTCGGTGTCGCTGTCCGCGTCGACGTCGGTGTCCGACGGCTCGGGCACACACTGCTTGTCGACCAGCACGGTGCCCGGTCCGCAGTCCAACCCGCCGCCGCAGCCGAGGAGCGCAAGCAACGTCGACATTCACCCTCCCGCGCCCAAGTAGCGGGCCGGGGGCCACCCGGCGCGTCGCGAGATGTATCGAGAGGTGACGCCGGAATCGGCAGGTCCACGGTGCCGGATCGCCGCCGCGCGGGTACCAGGCCCCGATGTGGACACTCCCGGTGATCGCCCTGGCTCAGACCCCGTACCAATCTCCTCCCGCCGACGTGGCGCAGGTCCTCGACGCCGCGCGCCCGCCGGTGGTGCAGCTCTCCCCCGAGCACGACTGGCTCGTGTCGCTGACCCGTCCGTCGCTGCCGCCGATCTCGGAGGTCGCGGCGCCGGTGGTGAAGGTGGCGGGGGTGCGGATCGACCCGGACACCAACGGCCCCGCGCGCGAGAACCCGTTCACCGCCGTGTCGCTGCGCAAGTTCTCGGGCGGGGCGGAGATCCCGGTCCCGCTGCCCGGCCGGGTGCGCAACGCGACGTTCGACATCGACGGCGAGCGCCTGCTGTTCACCGTGCTCGGCGAGGCGGGGATCGAGGCGTGGGTGGCCGACGTGGGGCCGGATCCGCGCCCGCGGCGGCTGATCGGCGGGCTGCAGGCCGCGTACGGCGCCCCGTGCAGCTGGATCGGCCCCGGCCAGGGGGTGGTGTGCCGGGTGATCCCCGCCGGTCGGGGCCCCGCGCCGGTCGCGGACCCGACCCCGGCCGGGCCGAAGATCTCGGAGAACCTCGGCCGCAAGACCCCCGGGCGCACCTGGGCCGACCTGCTGCAGACCGACCACGACGAGCGGCTGCTCGACCACTACCTCACCTCCGAAGTGGTCGAGGTCGGGCTCGACGGTGCGGTGAAGCCGATCGCGCCAGCGGGGCTGTACTCGCGGGTCAGCCCGTCCCCCGACGGTCGGTGGCTGCTGGTGGGCGAGGTGCGCCGCCCGTACAGCCGCGCCGTGCCGCTGGCGTCGTTCCCGGTGCGCACCACGTTGATCGAGCGCGCGACCGGGCGCCGGATCGAGGTCGCCGACCTGCCGGTGGCCGACGAGGTGCCGATCACGTTCGGGAGCGTGCGCACCGGGCGGCGCACCATCGGGTGGCGCACCGACCGGCCGGCCACCGTGTGGTGGGTCGAGGCGCTCGACGGCGGCGACGCCGGGGCCGAGGCCGCCGAGCGGGACGCGCTCGAGACGTGGGACGCGCCGTTCGCCGGGGCCCCCACCCGCTTGTGGACCGGACAGCTCCGGTTCTCCGCCGTGACCTGGGGCGACGACGGCCTGGCGCTGGTCGACGAGTGGTGGTACTCCGACCGCCGCACCCGCACCCTGCGGATCGCCCCCGGCCACCCCGAGCAGGCGCCGGTGGTGGTGTGGGACCGGTCGTACCAGGACGACTACGGCGATCCGGGCGATCCGATGCTCGTCCCGGGGCCGTATGGCCACGCGGTGCTCCGGCGCACCTCCACCGGCGGGCTGCTGCTCGCCGGCGAGGGGATCTCACCCGACGGGGTCCACCCGTTCCTCGACCGGCTCGAGTGGGCCGGCGCGACCCCGCGGACCACCCGGCTGTGGCAGTCGGCCGATCCGTTCACCGAGCGGGTGATCGACGTGCTCGATCGCGACGGCAAGGACCTGCTGACCTGGCGCGAGTCCCAGACCGAGGTGCCCAACCTGTGGCGGCGGAAGGGCAAGCGCGCCACCCCGGTCACCCAGTTCCCCGACTGGGCGCCGGCGTTCGCCGCGGTGCGCAAGGAGGTGGTCCGGTACACCCGGGCCGACGGGCTGCCGCTGTCGGCCACCGTGTACTACCCCCCCGGCTACGACCCGAAGCGCGACGGACCGCGCCCGGCGCTGTTCTGGGTGTACCCGAACGAGTTCGTGCACCGGTCCGACGCGGGCCAGGTCAAGGCCGACCCGAACACGTTCGACCGGCCCGGGGGATCGTCCCACCTGTTCTTCCTGATGCGCGGGTGGATCGTGGTCGACGACCCGGTGCTGCCGATCGTGGCCGAGGGCGACGAGCAGCCGAACGACACGTACGTGCCGCAGCTCGTGGCCGGGGCCGAGGCGGTGGTGGCGGCGCTGACCGAGCGCGGGATCGTCGACCCGAACCGGCTGGTGGTCGGCGGGCACAGCTACGGCGCGTTCACCACCGCGAACCTGCTCGCGCACACCGACCTGTTCAAGGCCGGGATCGCGCGCAGCGGCGCGTACAACCGCACGCTCACCCCGTTCGGGTTCCAAGGGGAGGAGCGCAGCTTCTGGGAGGCCGCCGACACGTACGTCGCGATGGCGCCGTTCACGGTGGCGAACCTGGTGGACGAGCCGCTCCTGCTGATCCACGGCGCCGACGACTCGAACTCCGGCACGTGGCCGGTGCAGTCGCAGCGGTTCTACGAGGCGCTCAAGGGTCAGGGCGCGGTGGTGCGGTGGGTCGAGCTGCCGGCAGAGGATCACGGGTACCGGGCCCGCGAGAGCGCCGGGCACGTGCTGTGGGAGATGTTCCGGTGGGCCGACACGTACGCGCCGTGATCTCGGCGCGAGCGCTCCGCCAGGATCAGGTTACAAGTCCGGCAGCGATTTCTACGGCCCTTGACGTCCTCGGTTCACCCGAGCGCCTTTCGTCCGGAGATGCGTGAGACCGCTCCGGTCGAGGTGGCTGGGCAGCCTTCTGCCCAGGCGGCGTGCGCGCCGTTTCAGTCCGACATCCACCGTGGTGGCGGACAACCGAGGTATGAGATGAAGAAGTTGTTTGTCGGCGGCCTGTCTTGGGACACCACGGACGATAGCCTGCGCGAGTCGTTCGAGCGGCACGGCGAAGTCACCGAGGCCAAGGTCATCACCGACCGCGACACCGGCCGTTCGCGCGGGTTCGCGTTCGTCACGTTCTCCGACAACGCGGCAGCCGCGGCGGCGATCGCGGCGATGGACGGCTCGGTCCTCGACGGCCGCACCGTGCGCGTCAACGAGGCGGAAGAGAAGGGTCGTGGCGGCGGCGGCGGCGGCGGCGGTGGTCGCGGCGGCGGCGGCGGCGGCTA
>JBEBJC010000253.1:0-9791 GCA_040080105.1 Myxococcota bacterium | reverse complement strand
GAGTACGCGGGCCGGGGTACGGCGGGGGGACCCCCTCCGACGGCGAGGCGACCTGAGCCGGCGCGGCCGGCTGCGGGAGCAGGAGGGCGTCGCGCACCTCGGGGTCTCGGGTCCGTTCCCGGAGTCGCTGAGCCGTTCACCGGCGCTCGAGAGTCACCACTTCCCGTCCGTCGGTGCCGGGCTCCAGGTCCTCCGGACGAGGCTGCTGTGGAAAATTGACGCTCAGCGTCATCACGTCCTTCGAGATCGACACGACGCCCACGCGCGACCACCCGGCCGCACCGGGGGTCTGGACGATGTCGACCGCCTGCGGGTGCGCGCCAGGCAAGAGGACGACCTGCTTGATGGCCTGGTAGGTCAGGGGCTGCCCCGAGGCGTCCGAGGCGTGCTCGGGGACGCTGATCCGATCGCCCTCGATGGTCACGACCTCGCCGAGCATCCTGCAGAACACGTGGCCATCTCCTGGGCTCCCGGTCGACGACACCACCGTCCACGTCCCTCTAAGGTCGTCGAGCGCCACCGTCGGAGGACCCGTCGGTGTGGCGGCCAGTTCTGTCGGCGGCGCGGGCGCCCCCTGGGTCCCGCACGCCGAGGGGACCCCCCAGAGGGCAAGAAGCGCGACCGGGCAGCCGCGGGTCCGCCGGCCGACGGTGAGTGCTGATTCCACCATTGCTTGGCTGGGTCCTACGATATGGCGTTGGAGCGCCGACAGTATCACGCAGGACGGAGGGCGCGCTGGCGCTGCCCACGGTGCAGGCCCGCGGCGGCGTCCTCGCGAACACCACCTGCCCGTTCGACCAGGCCCCGCGGCGCTGAGCGGGCGCTCGGGCCCGCCCCCGGTTAACGCCGCCCGATGTCCACCGTGTCGTACGCCCTCACCGGCTCCACCGCCGTCGTCACCCTCGACGACGGCAAGGCCAACGCCCTGTCGCCGGCCGCGGTCGAGTCCCTCCTGTCCGCCGTCGACCGCGCCGAGGCGGAGGCTGCGGCGCTCGTGCTCACCGGCCGCCCCGACCGGTTCTGCGCCGGGTTCGACCTGCGCGCGATGATGGCGGGCCCGGACCAGGCCACCGCGCTGCTCCGGCGCGGGTCCGAGCTGTTCCTGCGGCTGTACGCCTCACCGCTGCCGGTGGTGATGGCGTGCACCGGGCACGCGATGGCGGGCGGCGCGCTGCTGCTGCTGTGCGGCGACGTCCGGATCGGCGTCGGAGGGCCGTTCAAGCTCGGGCTGAACGAGGTGTCGATCGGAATGCCGCTGCCGATCCTCGGCGCCGAGCTCGCGCGCGACCGCCTCGCGGTCACCGAGCTCACCGCGGCCACGATCGGCGCGCGGATCTACGACCCCCCGGGCGCCCGCGCGGCCGGGTTCCTCGACGAGGTGGTCGCGGCCGACCAGGTGCTCCCGCGGGCGATGGCCGAGGCGCTGCGCCTGGGCACCCTGCCCCGCGCCGCGCACGCCGCGACCAAGCTCCGGATCCGCGGCCGGACCGTCACCCACGTCCGCGACACCCTCGAGGCCGACATGGCCGACGCGATGCGGGTGCTCGGCGCGGCGGCACGACCGTCCTAGCGGCCGAGCGGCTCACTCACACCGGGTGAAGCACGGCGGGGTGTGGCTCACGTCGAAGATGAACACGTAGCTGTAGTCCGTCAGATCGGGCACGACCCCGGGGTCGTCGGTGAAGCTCCACACCGCCCGCGCGGCCGGACGGTCGAGCGGCAGCAGCGCCAACGCCCGCCCGGTCCACGTCCCGAGGCCCCCGGACGGGTGTGGCTCGGCGAACCGGAAGTCGCCCCCCTCGGGGGTGCCGTCCTCGTCGTCGTCCTCGATCATCAGCAGCGGGAGCTCGTCGGTCAGCCGCCGGCTGCCGAGGGACCCGGCGGGCCACGGGCTGCCGCCGTCCTCGAGCTCGTCGATCTGCGGCAGCGGGGTGAACTCCGACGCGTAGAAGTGCACGGAGTCGCCGTCCACGAAGTCGTGGAACGGGGACATCGACACCGGCGCGAGGTAGATCCGCAGCTCGTCGTGCGCGCTCGCGTCCTCCTCCTGCAGCACCGTGAGGGTGAGCGGGGTGAAGTACGTGAGGTTCGTCCGGTGGTGCACCGCTACGACTCCGCCCCAGCCGAAGTCGGCGGGGTCGCGGGTCACCCGCAGGAGGTGGGCGGCGTAGCTCGGCGTGGAGCCCGGGTTCCCGAACACCTTCTCCGCTTCGCGCACCAGCCGGTCACCCGACAGGGAGAGGTCGGTCCATCGAACGTCGGGCAGCGGCAGCCAACCCCGGTCGTCGAGCGCCTCGAACACGAGCCGAGGGAGGTCGGCGGTGGCGCCGCGCCGCTCGATCTCGAACTGGTGGACCACGGGGCGGTACTGGACATCCGGGTCATCGGCGTAGAACTCGAAGTACATCGAGTCCTCCGGGTTGACTGCGGTGGCCGCCGGCCACTCGACCTCGAACCCGTCGACGTCACCGGCGGTGAGGATACACGCCTCCGTCGGGCTGGCGCACCGGTGCTCGTGCACCCACAAGGTGTACGGACCGGTGGCGCTCCGGTCGTGGACCTGGCTCCCGGGCACCACCGCGAACGTGCGAACGTAGTACGGCGGCGCCGGCAACACGTACACCCACCCGCCGCCGTCGACCACCGCCCGGCGCGGCTCGATCGGGCGAGACAGGTCGGTCGCGGCGTACACCTCGAACCCGACGCCCGGGTCGGACGAGCGGACGGTGTACGTCCCCGGGCTGGTGTCTTCGACCTTCACCCACTGCATCTGGCCGGGGTGCGCGAGCTCGAGCACCGCCGCCGCGTCCCCGGTGAACGACAGGTCGGCGGGCGCGGCGTCTGCCGGGGTGGAGTGCACGGCGGTGCCGTTGTCGCCGGGCAGCAGCAGATCGACCGCGACCGGCAAGTGGTCCGACAGCGCGCCGGTCTTGCCGGCGAGGCCCCACGCGATCGACAGGTGCTGCGGCACGACCGGGTCGACCACGCCGGGGCCGACCGGCCCTCGCACCAGCACGTAGTCGAGGCGCTCGCCGTACGGGTCCGACCGATCGGCCGGGTCGGCCACGAACGAGAACCCGGCGGTCCGGCCGAGGTCGTCCGGGCTGGTGGTGAACGCCCACGCGTCGACCAGCACGCGGCCCGAGCCGCGGCACGCCGGCCCCGGGAGGTCGGCGCAGCCGGTGAACGGCACCAGGCTCGAAGACGAGAACGCCTCTCCCCACTCGGCGTCGAGGACCGGCCACCGCAGGGTGTTGTCCGGGTTGCCGTCGATGTTCAGGTCCCCGAGCACCACCACGTGTGCGTCGAGCGGGTCACCCTCGACCGCGACGGTGACCGCGGTGACCATCTTGTCGATCCGGCTCAGCGCGTCTCGCCGCTCGGCCACCTTCATCGCGGCGTCGGCCTCGGAGTCGTCGTCGTACGTGGCGCGGGTGTGGGTGAACACCACGACCAGCGACTCGCCCATCGGCAGCGCGATCCGCACGAGCCCGGCCCCCTTCGACGCGGCGCAGTCGGAGTCGGTGTCGATCCCCGAGCAATCGAACTCGGTGAACGCGAGCAGGTCCCCCGGGGTGTCGCTGGACAGGCCGGACTGGGTGATCTGCGCGTCCCCGGCCTCGACGAAGTACTCGCTCGGCATCGACAGCGGCTCGAACGGGTGCTTCGAGAACAACATCAGCCCCGAGTCCGACAGGTCGTCGTCGTCGCCGATGTACTCGACCGAAGTCGGGTACGTGTTGGTCAGCGCGGCGTACAGCTCGCGGCGGGCGTCGTCGTCGAACACCTCCTGCAGCGCCACGATCTCGGCCCCGTCGGCCAAGATCCGCTGCGCGAGCAGCTGGGCCCGCGACTCGTTGGTGAGGGGGTTGCCGGAGTCGTCGAAGAACTTCCCGTCGGTGCTGGCGGGGAACCCGAGCTGCTTGGCGTTGTAGGTGACCAGCCGGACGTTTCGCGGCTGCTGGGCGTGGGCGTCGGTCGGAAACGACAGCGCGAGGATGAGGGACACATCGACCTCCACCTCACGGATACTCGCGCCGCCGACCGAGGGGACGTGACCAAACCGTGACCTGGGCGGGTTCACCTCCTCCGCTTGGGCTTGTTCGCAGGCGGCGCCGCGGTCGGCTCACCGCCGGCGACGTAGTGCGCCAACATCGCCTCGTCCCGCGCGTCGGGCTCGTGGTACGGCACCTCCGGCCCGACGACCTCACACCGCACTGCCCCCAAGAACTCTGCGCCGTCCTCACTCTGGAGCAGCCACGCCCAGTGGGACAATGCCGGCTCGAGCCACGCGCGCGCCTCCTCCGACAGCCGCGGGACCAGCGGGCGCAGGAGCTCGGCCAGCTGCAGGTCGAACCCGTAGTCCTCACACTCGTGCAGGTCCTTCGCGAAGTGTTCCGCCACCGCGCGCAGCCCGAGCAGCTCCGACACCTGCCGCAACCGCTCGGGGTCGGCGGCGAGCGAGCGCTGGAGCTCCTGCAGGTGAACGAGCCGCAGATCGGGGGCGGCCGCCTTGCGCCGGCCGAGCAGCCGGGTGATCGGCTCGAGCGACACCTGGACCCGGAACACGACCTCGATCTCCATCGGACTCCTGCCCCGGCGTATGTCGACCGCGCCCGCCGCCCCACGACGCGAGACAGCCCGAGACCGGCAGCGACGACGTCAACCGAGGGCAGACCGCAGGTCCGCCTCGCGCCGCATCCCCATCATCACGTCGGCCACCACGCCGTCGCGAACCACCAGGGTGGTCGGGGTGCCCATCACCCCCAGCTTCATGCAGGTCTCGGGGTCGCGGCTCGCGTCGAGCTTGATCACCGGCGCGCCCTCGCGCACCAGCGCGTCGACGGTGGGCGCCATCACCTTACACGGGCCGCAGGTCGGGCTCCACACGTACACGAGGTGCAGCCCGGTCCCGAGCGTGGTCCGCAGCGGCTCGGGCAGGTCGGCCGGCAGTGGCTTCCCGGTGATCGCCTTCGCGCGCAGGCCGATCGCGATCTGGAGCCCGGCCGCCGCCACCAGCACCGTCACCACCCCGACGAAGATCCATCCGGCGACGCCCATCCCACCCTCCACGACCGGATCGACCGGCGAAGCCTCGATCCGTTACGTCGGGTGGCGCTGGCTCGTCAGGACCGGTCAGAACCGCTTCGTCGGCGAAACCGGCGCGGGGGCGGGCGCGGTCGGGGTGTAGTAGGTCGCGTCCTCGACCGACACGCTCCCGATCGTGCCGTTGACCCGCTTCTCCTGCGGGGTCATCGACACGCCGACCTTCCCGTCGGTCACCGCCGTGCGGCCGGTGCCGATCTGGCTCTCCCCCATGTCGAGCGACAGCGAGCCCGCCAGGAACCGCGAGAACGCGAGCGCGAGGTCCTGGCCCCCCTTGCTCTCGAACGCGAACTCGTTGTCGGTGGGCTGCTCGGTCTGCAGCCCGATCCGCATGTTGTGCTGGTCGATCTCGCCCGACGACAGGCCGACCGTGCCCGAGATCGAGCTGTTGCCGAGGTCGATCGGGGAGTAGCCCGTGCCGGCCCCCGCGGACCCGGCGGCCGGCGGCGCGTCGAGCATCGGCGCGACCCCCTCTCCGACTTGGGTCATCGTGGGGAGCTGCTTGCCCGGCACCCCGAGCGCGCCGTTCACCAACCCGCCGATCTTGTGGTCGTACCACCCGCCGAGGTTCGCCCGGAGCTGCCCCTTGTCGGTGTACACGCCCTTGCCCTCGATCCACCCCGGGAGGTCGACCGGCTTGTTCGTGTCGACCTGCACGTTGGTGAGGGCGTTGTTCCGCACCGCAAGGTTCGCCTTCGCCCGGGTGCCCGGATCGATGTCGGCGAAGGTCGACTGCAGCGGGTTCACCGCGAGGTCGGCGTTCACGTCGGCGTGATCCACCCGCTTCGTCAGGTTGCGCACGAGGTTCCCGAGCGACGCCGACTTCTGTTCCTCGGCACTGGTGGGGGCCGCGTCGTCGAGGCTCGGGATGCCCGCGTCGACCTTGATCCCCGACGCGCCGATCGCGCCCACCTTCGCGAGCTGCCCGGTCGGGGTGGTGGACAGCGCGGCGTCGCGCAGGTTCACCTGGTCGACCCCGCTGCCGGTCACGGTGTCGGTCACCTGCTCGGCGTTCGCCGACGCCAGGTCGATGTTCCGGGTGTCCCCGTCGATCCCGACCTTCGCCCCGCGCACGGTGGCCGACCCGACGCCGAACCGGTCGGCGATCTTCACGCCGCCGACGCTCGCGCCATCGATCGACGCCTCGGTCCCTTCACCGCGCTGTTTGACCCCGATCCCCGTCGCGCCGAACTGCTGCGCGGTGAGGTTCTTCGCCGCGAGCCCGGTCAGGCCGACCGACCCCACGTTCGCGTCGAGCCCGTCGTCGCGCACGGTGATGCCCGCGTTTCGCGCGCTCAGGGTGCCGGCGGAGGCGAGGTCCTGGTACGAGGCGCCGCTCGCGTCGAGCGAGCCGATCGTGGCCCGGGTCGCGTCGCCGGTGGACACGTGGATCCCGCCGAGGGTGCCCTGGTCGAGGCTCCCGCCGAACGCGTCCAAGCCCTTCGCCGACACCTTCGACACGTCGGTGGCGCTCTCTCCGCCGCCGAAGGTGGAGGTGACGCCGTGGGCCGACACCTCGTCGGCGTCGACCTTGCCGCCGTGCACTCCGGTGGCGCGCACCAGGTCGGCCCCGGCGGTCGAGCTCCCGCCGTTGTTGCCGTACCGGAGCTTGTCGGCGGTGACGCTGTCGGCCTTCGACCACTCGGTGTCGAGCCCGCTGACCCCGAGTGAGCCCACGGTGGCCGCGGTGTTGCCGTTGCCCCAGCTGGCGCCGACCTGGTTCGCGGTGACGCCCGCGGCGGAGCCGTACCCGGAGGTGAGGCCGGTGGCCTTCACCCCGCCGACCCCGGCGGTGGAGGTCACCCCGTCGGAGCCGTAGCTGAGCTTCTTCAGGTCGACGCTCGCCGCGCCGCCGTTCGCGCTCGTCAGGCCGGTGGCGCCGGCGGACGCGGCGGTGGCGGTGGTCTTGCCCCCGCCCCAGTTCGCCTGGATGCCGGACGCGCTCAGCTGCTTGGCGGCCCCCACGTCGGAGGTCACGCCGCCGACGGTGACCCCGGCGACCTTCGCCGACGACTTCTTGCCGTCGGAGCTGTAGCCGAGCCCGTCGGCGCGCACCGAGGACGCCTTGGCCACCGAGGACTTCAGCTTGCTGGCCTCGAGCGACGCGACGCTCGCCGTGGTGCTCCCGCCGCCGATCGTCGCGTCGATCCCCTTCGCGGTGATCTTACCCGCGCCCCCTTGGGGGGTGGCGAGCTTCGCCGCGGTGATCGAGCCGACCCCGGCCTTGGTGGTCTTGCCGTCGGACCCGAACCGGATGCCCCCCGCGTCGACCGAGTCCGCGTCGGCCCAGGTGGTGTCGATCTTCTTCGCCGACGCCTTGCCCACGGTGCCGGTCGCGCCATTCGCGCCGGTGGTGACCATCGCCTCGGACAGCGCGCCCTGACCGATCGTGGCGTCGGGGTGATGGAAGTCGGTGACGCTCGCGGCCTTCACCCGGGTGCGGGTCTCGAGCGCGTCGGGCTTGGCGTCGAGGAGCGGCATCCCGCCGCCCTTGTTGCCGATGGTCATGTCGAGCCCCTCGACCGACCCGTTGCCGAGCGACGCCCCCTTCGCCTTCGCGCCGTCGAGCTGGACCTTCTTCGCGCCCACGCCGATCGATTCGCCGCCCTGGTCGAGCCGCCCGCTCAGGCCAGTGGCCGAGCCGCTCTTCAGCCCGAGCTGGTTGCCGCGGAACCCCTGGACCTTCGCGTCGGCCACGTCGAACGACGCGTCGACCTGGCTGCCGCCGAGCGGGTTGTCGCCCTTGGTGGACGCCCGCATCGAGAACCCGCCGAGCGACAACTGGTCGGCCTGGACCGGACCGTCGGCGCCGACGTACGACACCGACTCGGCCTCGACCGACTCCGCGCGGAGCTCGGCCGAGCTGCCTTTCTGCTCCGACCCGAACACCTCGAGCTTGTTGCTCTTGAGCACCACGGTGACGCCCTTCATCCGCGCCGACCCGATGGTGAGGCCGCTCGCCTTCACGTTGGTCAGGTGCAGATCGTCGGCGCGCAAGGTGGCGGTGCCGCTGGTCGAGTCGTACCCGAGCGAGACCTTGTTCGACGACTTCGCGCCCCTCAACATGTCGAGCATCTCGGGCGGGACCTTGCCGCTCGACACGCCCACCTTGAGCACCTGATCGAGGGTGCCGCTCACCCCGAGCTTGCCCCAGCCCACGTCGTAGTCGAGGTCGGCGGCGTCTCCACCCACCTTCGCCCACTTCTTCGCCGAGTCGGCGACGCCCGACGCGCCCTGCTTGATCGAGTCACCGGCGCTGCGCAACCAGCCCATCACCCCGCCCGAGTCGGACTCGGGGGAGGACTCGACCGGTCCGCCCAGGGTCGGCGGTGTCTTCGCCGTGGAGGTCGACGGAGTCGACCGGCTCTTGCTGCCCATGTGTCACCCGCGGTGAGGAGTCCGTAGGAGACAGGCAGCATACCACAGGTCGGTCCCGATCGTCGCGGTTGTTACTTACGCGTTCGGCGGATCTCGGACGAAACCGAAATCAGCTGGTGCTGCGGGTCTCGGCGGCGGCGGACCCGCCGAGGTTCGCCTCGTCCCAGCTCACCAGCCGGTTCCGATCGGGATCCCACAGCTTGAGCCGCAGGCAGGCCCACACGTCGCGCGGGCGCCACGAGGTGCGGCCGGGGGACTGCAGCTCGGGCATCGCCGCCATCGCCTCGGGCAGGCGGTAGAACGGGATCTTGTGGTTCAGGTGGTGCACGTGGTGGTACCCGATGTTCCCGGTGAACCAGTGCATCGGCGCCGGCATGTCGAACATGCTCGACGCCCGCAGCGCCGCGTGGTGGTAGGTCCAGGTGTCGCGGGCGCGCAGCTCGCAGTCGGGGAAGTTGTGCTGGGCGTAGAACAGGTACGACCCGGCCGCGCTGGCGAGGAACACCGGGAGGAACACACCGGCGAACGCGGCGAACGGGCCGACGAACCACCCGACGGTGGCGAGCAGCACCCCGTGGAGCGCGAGCGCGCCGAGGCCCTGCCAGTGCACCTTCGGCTGGCGCACGAACGCCGCGAGGCACATCCCGGCGACGAACACCGTGAAGTAGCCGAACACCATCGTGAGCGGGTTGCGCGCGAACGTGTACCAGAACCGCTGGCTCGGGTTCAGCTCGCCCCACATCTTCACGCTGACCGTGGGGTACGACCCGATCGCGGCGCCGAGCATCTTCGCGTTGTTCTGGTGGTGGTAGTCGTGGGTCTGCTGCCACACCGGCGCGGGCGACAGGCACAGCCAGCCGTAGACCTTCATCACGAGCTCGCCGGCGCGGGAGTCCCGGAACACCGCCCCGTGCAAGTAGTCGTGGTAGAAGATGAAGATCCGCACGAACGTGAGGCCGGACAGCACCGCTGCCCCCACCTGGACCACGGGCCACGGCGCGGCGATCGCCACCGCCTCCAACGCCGTGAACACGGCGATGGTGATCCCGAACAGCCGCCAGGTCGTGGAGGGATCTTCCTCCGAGAACGGCTTGGTCAACTTGATCAGCTCTGCGCCTGCTCGTCGCTCGTCGGCCACCATGGGTCACCTCGCTGCGCGGCTGACCGTCCTAGCCGGATCGCGGGCCCAGCGCACATCGGTGCACCGTTCGGCGGCTCGGCCTTTCGGGGTCGGCCGTACATCCGATGTCGGTCACACCGAGGCCGAGCAGCACCGGCACCACCAGCGGGCCGAAGCACAGCCCGGC
>JBEBJC010000252.1:0-9796 GCA_040080105.1 Myxococcota bacterium | reverse complement strand
CCCGAGCAGACCCGTGCCGCCGAACGCGTCGAGCACCCGAGCCCCCTCGAGATCCTGGCCGACCATCGAGAACAGGGCCTCCCGCACCCGGGCGGCGGCGGGGCGAACCCCGGGGCCGACCCCCTCGACCAGCCCGCGGCCGCGCGCCACTCCCCCCGTGAGGCGGATCGGCGACGCCACCCTCAGTGCTCGGACTTCGCCTTGTCGGCCTTCCCCTTCTCCGCGGGCGGAGGAGGCGTGGGCGGCAGGGAGGACGGCAGCGGGTTGACCGGGATCTGCGCCGCCGGGACCTCGGCCTTCAGCGTCCAGGTGCAGTGCCCGTCGTGGCAGCCGCACGTGTCGAGGACCTTGAAGCACAACTTGTCCTCGCAGGTGGTCATCACGTTCGCCTTCTCGGCGGCGGTGGTGCACACCTCGTTGCCGCAGCCCGCGGGTGCGCAGTCGGCGTCGACCTTGCACTCGGCGTCCGCCTGCGGCTGCTCGACCCGCCCGACGCACTCGTCGTACAGCGCCTGCGGGGTCTGGGTGGCCACGGGCGCGGGCTCGGCCGGGGCCGGGACCGGATCGGGCGCGTCGACCGGCGCGTCCGTCGGCGTCTCGGTGCTCTTGCCGGGTCCGGCGCAGCCGATCAGGGTCAGGGCGACGAGCGAACGGAACATCTTCATCTCCTCGGAAGCGTGCGGGCGCATTGTGGCACACCCCGCCGAGGGGGTTACTTCGGCGAGCCTCGCCGGGAAAGGGGAGCGACGGATGAAAGAGGAACAGCGCAGGCCGTCCGGCTCCTCTCGCCGAGTCGCCTGGGCGGTGATCGGCGTGGGCGTGGCAGGGCGCGCCCGGTGTCGCGCCGTGGTCGCCGACCCCCGCGCAACCCTCGCCGCGGTGTGGAACGGCCGGTTCGCTCCGGAGGTCGCCGCCGAGCACGACGCGCGGCTCGCCCCGTCGTTCGAGGCCGCGCTCGCCGGGGTCGAGGCGGTGGCGATCGCCTCGCCCACCGCTGTGCACGCCGAGCAGGTCCGCGCCGCGCTGGACGCGGGGAAGCACGTTCTGGTCGAGTACCCCCTGGCGACCGACGGAGCGACCGTGGAAGCGCTGTACGCGCGCGCGGCCGCGGCCGGTCGGGTGCTGCACGAGGAGCACATCGAGCTGCTCGACGCTCCCTGCTCGACGCTGTCCGCCCACGTCCGCGACGTGTCGATCCGCTCGGTTACGGTGTCGTTCGACGGCCCCGGACCCGCCGACGCGACCGCGCACGCGCTCGCGCTCGCGAACGTGGCGCGCCTGCACCGGGTGGTCGCGGTGGGCGGCCCGTTCGGTCGGGTCGACGAAGTCACCCACGAACCCGGCCGCCTCGTGGCGCAGCTGTCGTTGCGCGGAGGCGCGCCGGTTCGGGCCGTGTTTCAGCAGGCGCCGTACTTCGTCCGCCAGACCGCCCTCGAGGTGGACACCGTGACGGCCCGGTGGGAGCAGCACGACGATCAGCTGCTGCGCGACCGGAACCCGGTCACGCTGATCGGATCCGGCGGGTTGTTCTCGCGCGACCAGCGGACCGCCACGGCCCGGATCCTCGACGGCGCCCCCCACTACGTCGATCAGCCCACGCTGCAGCACGTGATGGACGTGGTCGACCAGCTCGCCACCGGCCGGAGCGGTCCCCTCCCCACCCGCGGCTGAGCGCGGTCGGCCGCAGCGATCCGATGCAGGACCACACCGGGACGCGCCCGTGGTGGCCCCTCTTTTGGTGGGCCCCGGCGCGACTGGTGCCGCGACTCGTTGCGGCACCCTTGTGGCCTCGGCGGCATCCCGGTACGAGACGCCCCCTCGACTCCCAATGGAGGGTGGATGCGCCGCCTGGGTGCAAGTGTTCGGTCCGACGGGCTCCCGGCCCGCCGGAGTCCTCGATCCGGCGAACCGCGCCGCGCCGCACCGCGACCCTCACGGGGAACGGCTTCCGCTGCGCTCCTCGGTCTGGCGGTGTCGGTCCTCGCGATTCAAACCGCTTGTGTGGTGCCCGAGGCCGCCAAGCTCGACGACCCGAAGCACCCGCTGGAGTGGCACCCCGTGCTGCCCCAGTACGGCCCGAACACGGGCCAGGTCGCGGCGGGCGTCGCCACCGGCCTGGCGCCCGCGCAGCCGATCGGCTTCTCGCACAAGCTCCACGCCGGCGAGATGCAGGTCGACTGCCAGTACTGCCACGCCGAGGCACGCAAGTCGATCCACGGAGGGGTCCCTCCGCTGCAGACCTGCATGGGTTGCCACGCCCACATCCGCACCGACAGCCCCGAGGTGCAGAAGATCCACCAGGCGTGGTGTGGCCAGCCGAAGTGCACCGTTCAGGAAGACGGGTTCGGGCAGCCGGTGCGCGAGGCGAACGCCGTGCCGCTCGAGTGGAGCAAGGTGCACGACGCGCCGGACTGGGTGAACTTCAACCACTCCCGCCACGTGATCGCCGGCGTGAACTGCACCGAGTGCCACGGCCAGGTGCAGCTGCAGGGCGAGTACACCCTCGAGCCGATCCCGGGCGACGCCGCCGGCGGGCAATGGCGCCGGGTGGACGAGGTGATGGTCCGCGAGGCGACGCTGCAGATGGGGTTCTGCCTCAACTGCCACGCGACCCACCCCTCGGTGGATCAGAACTACGGCGACGGAGCGGCCCTGCGCCGCGCCGAGCTCAAGGACTGCTGGACCTGCCACAAGTAGAGGCGACGAGCGATGAACCGACGTAACTTTCTCCAGGCTCTGGGGTTCGGCGGCGGCGCTTCGGCGCTGTCGGCGTGCGGAATCGACGACAACCGGTACTACACCCCGGTCGAGAAGATCCTGCCCTACGTGACCCGCCCCGAGCAGATCACTCCGGGAACCAACAGCAACTTCGCGACCGTGATCGGCACGGGTCCGCGGGCGTGGCCGGTCGTCGCCGTGCACCGCGACGGGCGGATCATCAACGTCGGCGCGAACAAGCTCGCTCCGGTGCCGCACGCGGTGCCCGCGGCTCAGCTGTTCGACCTCCAGCGACACTACTCGCCCGACCGGTGGACCGCGCCGAGCAAGGCGAAGCAGCCGATCGCGTGGGACGCGGCGACGGCCGAGTTCGTGGCCGGCGTGAAGGCCGCGCGCGACGCGGGCAAGCGGGTGGTGTTCCTCGGCCCGTACCGCGGCGGCACCATCGTCGGGTTGCTGGCGGGCTTCACCGGCGGCAACGCCGTGTATTGGGAGCCGCTGGGGCTCGAGGCGGAGGCACTCGCCGCGAAGGCGGTATTCGGCGCCGACGCAGGGTTGCCCCGGTACAACCTCCAGAACGCCACCTACATCCTGTCGTTCGGAGCCCCGTTCCTGGGCGACGCGTGGGGCAACGCCGGCGTTCGCGCTGCGTTCGCGAAGGCGCGCAACCCCTCGGCAGACGGGACGGTCGCCCGGTTCACCATCGTCGGTCCCCACAAGGACCAGACGGGCGCGAACGCGGACGAGTGGCTGTCGTGTGTGCCCGGCACCGAGGCGCAGGTCGCGATGGCGATCGCCAAGGCCCTGGCGGAGACGCGGGCCTACCAAGGTCCGGCCCGCGCGTTGATCGACGCGGTCGACCTCGACGCGGTGGCGGCCGCGAGCGGCATCCCCAAGGAGACCCTGCAGCACGTCGCCTCGATGTTCGGCGGCGGCGGCGCGGTCGCCCTGCCGGGCGGGGTGAGCGGCGCCGGCGCCGGCGCGACCGATCTCGCGGCGGCGGTGTACGCGTTGAACGTGATCGCCGACCAGCGCGACCTGTTCTCCGGCGGCGGGTACCGCGGACCGATCCACAGCTACGGCGACCTGCAGCAGCTGATCGCCGACATGGAGTCGGGCGCGGTGGGCGCGCTCGTCGTCGACGACGTGGACCCGGTGTACGCGATGCCCGACGGCGACAAGTTCGCCGCGGCGATGGCCAAGGTGCCGTTCGTCGCCTGCACCTCGAGCCACCCGAGCGAGACCAACGCCGGCATCGGGCTCGTGTTGCCGACGCACGACACGTTCGAGGACTGGGGCGACGAAGAGCCGTGGGCCGGGTTCCGGTTGCTCCGTCAGCCGGGCAGCCGCCCGCTGGGGGACACCCGCTCGCTCGGTGACCTGATCCTCGACACCTGGCGCGCGGTCGATCCGGCCGCCCCGGTGGGCTCGTGGCGGGACTACCTGAAGGCGGCGTGGGCGCTGCACGGCTTCGAGCCGGAGGACGCCGAAGTCGCGCCCGTCCCCGTCGATGGGGCAGAGCCGGCTCCGGTCGACGGGGCGCCGGTGGAGCGGATCGCCGCTCCCGGACCCGGCACGGACGCGTTCGAGCAGTGGTGGGAAGGCAAGTTGATGGCCGGTTTCCACCAGGGCCGCGCGAAGCGGAAGCTCGAGGTGGTCGGCGGGGCGGCGTTGACCGGCGACGCGACCTACGCGGGCTCCGGCGCCTACTACCTCCACCCGTTCCCGCACGCGTTCATCCTCGACGGCCGGTACGCGAACCAGCCGTGGGCCCAGGAGACCGCCGATCCGATGACCGGTCAGACGTGGGACAGCTTCGCGCTGGTCCACCCGGAGACCGCGGCGGCGCTGGGCGTCGGTGACAACGACAAGATCCAGATCAAGACCGACGCGGGCTCGATCGAGCTCGGGGTCGAGGTCCACCCGTGTGTGCGCAAGGACGTGATCGCCGTCCCGATGGGCGGCGGCCACACGCCGTCGAGCGGACGGTACGCCGACGCGGTCGGCGCGAACGTCGCGAGGTTGCTCGCGCCCACGCGCGACGCTGCCGGCGCGTTCGTGTGGCAACAGCAGAAGTGCGCGGTGACCGCTACCGGCGCGGTGGCCGAGCTCACCTCGCTGTTCGGCGCCGACCACGACCAAGAGCGGAACTTCGCCACGGTGGTCGACGCCTCCGCGTGGGCGACCGCCAAGGACGAGGAGACCGAGCACCCCGGACACCTGACCGGGATCCACCACCTCGCGATGGACGAGCGACTCCTGGCCAAGGAGCGCGAGTGGCAGGCCGCGAACCCGGGGGCCGAGCCGGAGAAGGAGGCTTACACCAGCTTCTACCCGGTGCCCGACCACCCGACGTACCGGTTCGCGATGACGGTGGACACGAACGCGTGCAACGGCTGTGGCGCGTGTATGGTCGCGTGCGCGGCCGAGAACAACTTGCCGGTCGTGGGCAAGTGGAAGCTGAAGAAGCGGCGCCAGATGGCGTGGCTGCGGGTCGATCGGTTCTTCGCCGAGCACACCGCGGACGGCAGCCCGTCGGTGCACTTCGTGCCGCTGATGTGCCAGCAGTGCGCACACGCCCCGTGTGAGTCGGTTTGCCCGGTGCTGGCGACCTACCACACGATCGACGGCCTGAACGCGATGATCTACAACCGGTGCGTCGGCACCCGGTATTGCGCCAACGCGTGCCCGTACTCGGCCCGTCGGTTCAACTACCACTCGTACGGGTGGCCCGAGCCGTTCAACCTCCAGCTCAACCCCGACGTGACCGCGCGCACGATGGGCGTGATGGAGAAGTGCACGTTCTGCGTCCAGCGGATCCGCTCGGTGAAGGCCGCGTACCGCGCGCAAGGATTCACCGAGACGGTGCCGAACGAAGCGCTCGAGCAGCTCACGGCGTGCGCCGAAGCGTGCCCGTCGCAGGCGCTGACCTTCGGCAACCTGGTCGACCCAGAGTCCACCCCGGCGAAGAGCCGCCGGTCCGGCCGGAACTACATGCTCCTGCCCGACCTCAACACCTACCCTGCCGTCAACTACCTGGCGCGGGCGTCGTTCAACGTCAATCGCCCCCACCATGGTGGTGCGAGCGCTGAAAATCATCAGTCGGCGGGCGCGAGCCCTGCCGAGAATCATGGAACCCCCCCGGCCGACCAAGCCGGCGGCGGCCACTGAGGGGTGAGCCGTGGCACTCGTTGACTTGATCGATCCCAACGATCCGGCGAAGCCGAACCGTCCCGAGACCTACGGGATGGCGAACCGGGACATCATCCGGCCCCTGCTCAAGCCGTCCGCGATGTACTTCGCCGGCGTGTTGATGGCAGCGCTGGCGATGATCTGGGGCGGCTGGTGCTGGTACCAGCAGTACACCTGGGGCATGGGCGTGTCGGGCTACTCCCCGCCGGTCATGTGGGGCGTGTACATCGTCACGTTCGTGTTCTGGATCGGCATCGGCCACGCAGGCACGCTGATCTCGGCGATCCTGTTCCTGGTGCGCTCGCGCTGGCGGACCGGCGTGTACCGCGCGTCCGAGGCGATGACCGTGTTCGCGGTCATGACCGCGCTGCTGTTCCCGGTGTTGCACCTCGGCCGGTGCTGGCAGGCGTACTGGTTCTTCCCGTACCCGAACCAGCGCGAGCTGTGGATGAACTTCAAGAGCCCGCTGATGTGGGACGTGTTCGCGATCAGCACGTACTTCTCGGTGTCGGCCGTGTTCTTCATCGTGGGGTTGGTGCCGGACATCGCGGTGTTCCGCGACCACTCCCGCGGCATCGTGCGCAAGGTGTACAACGTGCTGTCGCTCGGCTGGCGCGGCACCCACGACCAGTGGCACTCGTACACCGCGGCCTACGGGTTCTTCGCGGCGTTCGCCGCGCCGCTGGTGCTGTCGGTGCACAGCGTCGTCTCCTGGGACTTCGCGATGGCGCCCACCGCCGGCTGGCACTCCACGATCTTCCCGCCGTACTTCGTGGCCGGCGCGATCTTCAGCGGCTGCGCGATGGTGATCTCGCTGCTGATGCCGATGACGTACCTGTTCGACTGGCACCGGTACGTGAACACCTGGCACTACGAGAACCTCGCCAAGATGTGCATGTTGACCAGCGGGATCCTGACCTACGCGTACTCGATGGAGTACTTCGTCGCGCTGTACAGCCAGAACCCGTTCGAGCAGGCGATCTTCATCTGGCGGGCGACGCCGTCGGCCGACTACGGCTGGGCGTTCTACCTGATGGTGTTCTGCAACTGCGTGGCGCCGCTCGCCTGGTACAGCAAGAAGCTCCGCACGAACCACCTCTCCCTGTTCATCGTCGCCGCGATCATCAACGTCGGCATGTGGATGGAGCGGTTCAACATCATCGTGAGCTCGCTCGCTCACAGCTTCGATCCCGCCACCTGGGGCTACTATTGGCCGACCTACATCGAGTGGGGCGTGCTGATCGGGTCGTTCGGCTGGTTCTTCTTCTGGTTCCTCCTGTTCGCGAAGACCTTCCCGGCCATCGCCATCACCGAAATCAAGGAGATGGTCGCGCCCCCGGTGAAGGGCTCGCTCGAGGGCTGACATGGAAAACTCCGACCTCCGAATCAAAGCGGTGTACTCACACCTCGACTGTCTGCTGACCGGCGTGGACCGGCTCAAGCGGGCCGGGTACAGCGGGTTCACGGTTCAGGCGCCGCTCCCGCGGCACGAGATCGAGGAGATCATGTACGAGGGCCGCCCGGCCCCCGTCCGGTGGTGGACGCTGACTGGCGCGATCACCGGGGTGACCTCCGGCTTCATGCTCA
Source organism: Myxococcota bacterium (assembly GCA_040080105.1). Classification (GTDB taxonomy): domain Bacteria; phylum Myxococcota_A; class UBA796; order UBA796; genus JACKER01. The sequence continues at coordinate 2,299 of JBEBJC010000252.1, read as the reverse complement.
CGTCGCTGACCCACTCGGCCTGGCCGATGATCAACCCCGGCGGAAAGCCGGTGGTGTCGCTGGTGCCGTTCGTGGTCATCATGTTCGAGTGCACCATCCTGTTCGGCGCCCTGGCCACGATGGTCGGGATGATCGTCCACTGTGGGCTCCCGAGCTTCGGACTCGACAGGTCGCTCAAAGACCCGCGGATGTCCGACGCGAGCTTCGGCATCACGTTCGTCCGGGCGCGCCCCGAGGATCGGGAGCGGATCACGCACCTGCTCTCGGGGTCCGGAGCGGTGGAAGTGACCACCGGGACCGACACGTTCTACGAGGTACCCAATGTCTAGGTCGCGCTGGAATCGGTTGCTCGCCGTCGCGTGTGGGCTCGGCCTGTCGACGGTCGCGTTCGGCCTCCCTTGGGACACCGACATGACCGACGGTACCCAGAAGAAGGCGTACTCGTTCGACATGGGCACGCTGCCCGACGGCGTCGTCGCCCAACCGGCGGTCACGAGCCCGAAGACGTTCGCGCACAACTACGTGCGCACCGCCCCCGAGGTGGACGGGCTCGTCAACCCGCTGCCCGGGGACGACGCCACCCTCGCTCGGGGCAAGGCGATGTACGGGATCTACTGCACCCCGTGCCACGGCAACGGTGAGGTCCTCGGCGTGATCGCTGGGTCCCCGCCCACCCGCCTCCCCGGCGTCTCGGTGTTGGCCGGCCCGGCCGGGGTCCTCCCCACCCGCAGCGACGGGTTCGTGTACCTGACCATCCGCAACGGAGGCACCGTGATGCCTTCGTATGGGTGGGCGATGTCCGACACCGAGATGTGGTCGGTGGTGACCTACCTCCGCACCCTGAAGAACGCCGCGTACGTCCCGCCAACCACTCCCACCTCCGGGGGCCAGCCGTGAGCGCACACACCAACGACTCGATCGACGCGGTGGTCGACGCGATCCCGGCGCGTTCGCTGCCCGCGTCCGTGAACCTCGCATCGCTCGGGCTGATCGGCCTCGGGGCGGTCGCGTTCCTGACCGGCCTGTTCGCGGTGGGAGACCACGGCGCGGTGGCGTGGGGCGCGTTCCTCGTCGGCACCGTCTACACCTTGGCGATCGCCCAGGGTGGCGTGATGTTCTCGGTCGTCCAGACCGGCACCTGGGCCCGCTGGGGCCGGCCGGTGAAGCGGATCGCCGAGTCGTTCGGGTTCTTCCTGCCGGTCGCGTACCTCGCGCTGCTGGTGTTCCTGATCGGCGGCCTCGGCATCTACAGCTGGAACCCCAGCACGATCATCGAAGGCGGCCCGGTGGCGCTCGAGCCGCACTCGGCCGAGGCGATCGCGTTCAAGCCGACCTGGCTCACCCCGATGTTCTTCCGCGGGCGCCTGCTCCTCGCGGTCGGCCTGCTGATCGCGCTCGACTTCCTGTACCTGCGCGCCGCTCTCGCGCCCGACCTGATCCACGCCCAGCAGCGCCTCGGCGCGCGCGCCCCGAGCTGGTGGGCGAACCTCACCGGGGGCAAGACCGACCTGAAGCAGGCGGTGCTCGCGAGCGCGAACACGCAGTCGTTCCTCACGCCGTTGCTGGGGATCACGTTCGCGCTGGTGATGAGCCTGGTCGCGTTCGACCTGGTGATGAGCCTGTCGCCGTGGTGGGCTTCGAACATGTTCGGCGCGTACATGACCGTGTCCGGGTTCTGGCTGTCACTCGCCGCGCTCGGGTTCACCGCGATGGTCGGGCGCGACTGGCTCGGCATCGGACCGTGGCTCAAGACCAACGTGACCCACGACATCGGCAAGTTCATGCTCGCTGGCACGATGTTCTGGGGCTACACCTCGTTCGCCCAGCTCCTGCCCATCTGGTACACCGACATGCCGGAAGAGACGAACTTCCTGCTGATCCGCCTGTTCCTGCCCGAGTGGCAGTGGCTGGCGCAGACGGTGGGCCTGGTTTGCTTCCTCGCGCCGTTCACCATCTTGTTGTCCCGCGGGATCAAGAAGATGCGGTGGCCGTTCGTCGGGATCTGCACCCTGATCATGGTCGGCGTGTTCCTCGAGCGCACCCTGCTCGTCCTCCCGTCGATCCACATGCACGACCCGCGCACCGCGGTGATCGCGTTCACCTGTGTGGGCACGTGGCTCGGCTTCGTGGGCGCGTTCGTGCAGGTGGTCGGGCGAGCGCTCGCGTCGATCCCGCCGGTGGTCACGACCGACCCGTACCTCGAGACCCACCCCTGGGACGTGCACGTCCACGCCCTCGATCACCACCACTGAGCCACCACCCGCGCCCTCCCCGGGTTATCCGCAAGCGGCCCGGGAGG
>JBEBJC010001338.1:0-2051 GCA_040080105.1 Myxococcota bacterium | reverse complement strand
GTGCCACGACGATCCGGAGGTCACCGAGCCCGCCCGGTTCCGCTACGACGCGTGCCTGATCACCGCGGCGGAAGGCTGGGGACCCGTGCGCGCGATCACGTTGCCGGGGGGCCGGTTCGTGGTGGCCACCCACCACGGTCCGTACGAGGCGCTCCCGACCACCTACGGACAGCTGCTGCGGTGGGCCCTCGATCGCGATCTGCCGATCGCGCCGGCCCCGTCGCGCGAGCGGTACCTCGACACCCCGGACGACGCGCTTCGCACGGCGGTCGCCCTGCCCATCGACGACGGAGGTCCCCTTTGCCCACCCCACGAACGATGTTGATCACCGCCGGGCTCGGGCTCGTCGCCCTGGTCCTGGTGGCCGGCGGCGCGCTGTTCGCGTTCCGCTGGCTGATCGGTCGCCCGATGTTCACCCCGGGCTCGGTCGCGGCACACGTCGCCGCGCGGGGCGAGAGCTTCGACCCGCTGCCGTCCGGGTCGGACGATCGCTGGCAGGTGACCCCGGGGGTGGCGCTGTACCACGACTCGTTCGGCGAGGGAGGCGAGCACGTGCTGTTCGTGCACGGCGGTCCCGCGCTGCCGCCGGGCGCGCGCCCGCGGGCGCTCGAGGCGCTCGCGCGCACCCACCGGGTGCACCTGTTCCACCAGCGTGGCTGCGGAGCCTCGACCCGCCCGTTCGCGCAGGCGCCCGTCGGGACGCTGGTCGAGCAGCTGGCCGCCATCGAGGGGACGCTGGGCCTGGCCGAGCAGCTCGCGGACCTCGAGCGGGTCCGCCGCGCCCTCGGGCAACAGCGCGTGGTGCTCGTGGGCCACTCGTTCGGGGGGCTGGTCGCGGCGCTGTACGCCGCCGAGTTCCCGGACCACGTGTCCGGGCTGGTGCTCGTCTCACCGGCGCCGCTGCACGTGATGCCGCTCCCGCCCGACCTGTTCACCACCGTGCGGGCGCGCCTGGCCGAGCGCGGGGACACCGCTGCGCTCTCGGCGTACGACGCCTACCTCCAGCGGTACTTCGACGTCCCCGCGGCGGTGGCGCTCGACGAGGCCGCTCTGTCGCGGTTGTACGGCGGCTTCCGCGAGTTCTACGCGTCGGCCACCGGCGCGCCCGCAGGGGTGAACGACGGGGACGCCGGCGGGTTCGCGACCCTCGCGACCTACCTGAGCCTCGGACAGCGGCACGACTGGCGGGCGGCGCTGGGCGGGATCCGCGCGCCCACCGTGGTCGTGCACGGACGGGGTGATCTCACGCCGGAGGCGCACACACGCTCGTTCGCCGACGCGATCCCCGGGGCGCGGGTGGAGGTCGTGGACGCGGCGCACTTCGCGCTGGAGGAAGCTCCCGCCGCGGTGGTGTCCGCGGTCGCCTCACTGCCCCGCTGACCGCCGCCGCGCCTTCGCGGGGGTGGGGGGAGGCGTGCCGAGAAGCGGACTCGAACCGCTGACCTGCTGATTACGAATCAGCTGCTCTACCAACTGAGCTATCCCGGCGACGGGCATCGAATATCGCGCACCCTGCGGAGCGTCAACGCGGCTGGGCGGCGTCCTGGTTGTGCCGGATTTTGTGCGGTGCTATCGGTACCGCCATGTGGATGGCCCCCTTCACGCTCGCCGTCGCCGCTCGGGCCGCCGAGCCGGTGTTCGTTCCCGACTTCAGCCCCGGCAGCGGTGGAGAGTTCGCGGTCACCGTGATGCTCCAGTCGATGGTGGTCGAGGAGCTCGTCCGGGACGGGTTCGTCGTGCTCACCAACGACGTGGTGGGCAAGGTGGTCGGCCCCGAGGCGGTCGCGACTTGCGCCGCTCGCCCCGGCTGCCCCGGCGACGTGCTCCCGCGCGTCCCGAGCCAGATCGCGGTGGTCGTGTCGATCGACAAGGTCGGCGACGAGCTCGTCGGGAACGTCGCGCTGTACGAGAGCGGCTCGGGATCGGCGACCGAGACGATGTTCCTCCCGATCGTCGGCGGCGAAGAACAGAAGTTCGCGAGCGCGATCTCCGACGCCGCCGGGGACCTGCTCGAACGGCTGGGCCCGAGCCCGGACTCGGTGCTGTTGGAC
>JBEBJC010001337.1:0-2054 GCA_040080105.1 Myxococcota bacterium | reverse complement strand
GCTCGAGCTCGAGCGCGGCCACCCACGACCTCCAATCACCCCGGGAGCGGGCTTCGAGCTCGTCTGCTCCGAGGTCGCCGAGCCGGCGGACCAGATCGTGCAACCCGTCCGGGTGGTGGGCCTTCCGCTCGTCCACCCGGTGCTGGAGCTCGGCCTCCACATCGCCGAGGGCGCCCGGGTCGAGCAGGTCCCGCAGCTCCTCCTGGCCGAGCAGCTCGCGCAGCAGCGACCGGTCGAGCGTGAGCGCCACCGCCTTGCGCTCGGCCAGCGGCGCGTCTCCGGCGTACATGAACGCCGCGACGTACGCGAACGCGAGGGAGCGGGCGAACGGCGAGGCGGTGCGGGTCTCGACCTCGTGAACCCGGATCGCGCGCGACCGGACGGCGCCGAGCAGCTCCTGCAGCGCCGGCACGTCGAGCACGTCTTGCAGGCACTCGCGGTACGTCTCGAGGATCGTCGGGAACGACGGGTGGGCCGCAGCGACCTGCAGCAGGTTCTGCGCCCGCAGCCGCTGCGCCCACAGCGGCACCCGCCCCTTCACCGTCTTGCGCGGCAGGAGCAGGCTGCGGGCCGCGTTCTCTCGGAACCGCGCCGAGAACAGCGCCGAGCGCGCGAGCTGCTCCACCACGAGGTCCTCGACCTCCTCGGGCTCGGGCCACAACTCGGTCAGCGGCGGGAGCTCCTCCGCGTCGGCGAACCTGAGAGACAGGCCGTCGTCGGTCCACAGCGCCTGGACCTGGTACGCCCCGTGGGCCCCGAACCGGGCCTCGAGCGCGAGCGCCCACGGCGCGTGGACCCGCGCGCCGTACGGCGACAAGATGCACACCCGCCAGTCGCCGAGCTCGTCGCGGAAGCACTCGACCACCAGCGTGCGATCGGTCGGCGCGGCGCCGGCGGCGGCGATCTGGTCCTGCACGTAGGCCACGAGGTTCTTCGCGGCCTTCGGGTCGAGCGGGGTGGTGGCCTCCAACCACGGAGCCGCATCGGCCCCGCGCGCGACGACCTCGCGCACCAGCTCCCCGACCTTCCGCCCGAGCTCGGCCGGCCGGCCCGGCCGCTCCCCGTGCCAGAACGGCAGCCGACCCGGCTCCCCGGGCGCCGGCGACACCGACACCTTGTCGCGCGTGATCTCCTCGATCCGCCAGGTGGAGGCGCCGAGCACGATCAGGTCGCCTTTGCGCGACTCGTACACCATCTCCTCGTCGAGCTCGCCGAGCCGAGGGCCGTCACCGGCGAGGAACACCCCGAACAGGCCGCGGTCGGGGATCGTCCCGGCGTTGAGCAGCGAGAGCGCGCGGGTGCCACGGCGCGCGGTGAGGGTGTCGGTGGCCCGGTCCCACACGATCCGCGGCTTGAGGTCGGCGAACGCGTCGGACGGGTACCGGCCGGACAGCAGATCGAGCACGCTCGCGAACGAGGCCTCGCCGAGGTCGCGGTACGCGTGGGCGCGCCGGATCTGCTGGAACAGGGCGTCGACCTGGCGCGGCCGATCGGCCACCATCGCCACGACCTGCTGCGCGAGCACGTCGAGGCAGTTCTTCGGGACCCGGGTGGCCTCGACCTGGGCAGTGGCCATGTCGCGGCCGATCACCGCCGCTTCGACCAGGTCACCCCTGAACTTCGGGAAGATCCGACCGATCGAGGTCTGGCCCACCGAGTGCCCGGATCGGCCGACCCGCTGCAGCCCGCTCGCCACGCTGCCCGGCGACTCCACCAGGATCACCTGGTCCACCGCGCCCATGTCGATCCCGAGCTCGAGCGAGCTCGTGGCGACCAGCGCGGGCAACGCGCCGCGCTTGAGCTTCTCCTCGATCTCGCGCCGCCGCTCGTGTGACAGGGAGCCGTGGTGGGCCGAGACCAGGTCCTCGCCCGCGAGCTCGTTCAGCCGCCGCGCGAGGCGCTCGCACAACAGGCGGCTGTTGGTGAACACGATGGTGGAGCGGTGGGCCCGGATCCGCGCCAGCAGCTCCGGGTAGATCGCCGGCCACATCCCGCCGGTGAACCGCTCGGGGCCGGGCGCGTCCGGCGGCGCCCCGCCGCCGACCCGCTGGAAC
>JBEBJC010000251.1:0-9829 GCA_040080105.1 Myxococcota bacterium | reverse complement strand
GTGGTGGGGGGGAGCTCGTTCATGGCGGTCGCTCTATCGGCGCCTGCGGGCGAACACGAGGCCGAACCCGACGATCCATGCCCAGGGGCCGGCCGGGCCGGAGCCGTCACACGAGCAGCCCTGGCGCACGTACGACCGCACGCCGTCGACGCCGCCCCCGAGGCACACCCGATCGGCGCGATCGTCGAGCAGGTCCGGCACGCCGTCGCAGTCTCCGTCGACGTGTGGCTCGTCCCGGTCCCGGATGCCGTCTCCGTCGGAGTCGTCGTCGAGGTAGTTCGGAACGCCGTCGCCATCGACGTCCGACTGACCCTCCTCCTCGGTGAGCCAGCCATCCTGGTCGTCGTCGGTGTCGGCGAAGTCGGGTGTCCCGTCGCCGTCGGTGTCCGACAGCTCGTTCGGGTCGAGCACGCCGTCGCCGTCGGTGTCGTCGCTGTACGGGCTCGAGCCCTGGCCCTGCTCCTCGAGGTTCGTGAGCCCGTCGCCGTCGAGGTCGCCCAGGTCGCCGTCCTCCCCGTACAGGTCCAGGTAGTCGGGCGTCCCGTCACCGTCGTGATCGTCGTCGTACAGGTCGCCGGAGCCGTCGGTGTCTTCGTCGCGGGTGTCGAGCCCGTCGCCGTCGTCGTCCGGGTCGCGGAAGTCGTCCAGCCCGTCGCCGTCGGTGTCGGCCAGCGGGGTGGCCACGTCGATCGTCGCGCCGTCGGCGCACGCCAGGTACAACCCGCCGATGTCGTAGGTGACCACGTACGACGGCTCGCCGTCCGCGCAGGTGATCCCGGTCTCGGTCCGGGTGGGGACCGTGTCCGCGTCGTCGTCCGAGTCGAACACGTCGAACAGCTGGTCGCCGTCGGTGTCGAGCGGCTGCGACGCCCCGCCGAGCTCGACGCCGTCGTCGACCCCGTCGAGGTCGCTGTCCGGGTCGTTCGGCTGGGAGCCGAGCGCGAGCTCGTCACCGGTCGAGATCCCGTCGTGGTCCACGTCACCGCTCTCGCCGTCGTAGTCGTCGGGGTCGAGCCAGTTGGGCACGAGGTCGCCGTCGGCGTCCCCGGTGCCCTCGATCGCGTCGAGCGTGCCGTCGTCGTCGGAGTCCACGTCGCGGTAGTTCGGGGTGCCGTCGCCGTCCACGTCGCCCGCCGACACGTTCTCGGTCAACGTGTCGATGCCGTCGTTGTCGTCGTCCGGGTCGATCAGGTCGGGCGACCCGTCGCTGTCGGTGTCCATCGCGATCGCCCCGAGGCCCCACTCGTCACCGTCGGGCACGCCGTCCGCGTCGCTGTCCCTGTTCCACGGATCCGCCCCGGCATACGCCTCGGCGGCGGTGAGCACGCCGTCGCCGTCGTCGTCGTCGTCGAGCCAGTCCTCTCGTCCGTCGCCGTCGGTGTCGTCGTCGAGCGGCGAGCCGCTCTGGTTCCGATCTTCGAGCCAGGTCAGCAGCGTGTCGTTGTCGTCGTCCGGGTCGAGGTGGTTCGGGACCCCGTCGTTGTCCCAGTCCCCGCCGCCCACCGCCACCTCGTCGCGGGTGTCGACCGAGTCGTCGTCGTCGTCCGGGTCGAGCGGGTCGGGATCGCCGTCGCCGTCGCTGTCGACCGGGAACACGCCCCCGTACTCTTCGCCGTCGAGCAGCGTGTCTCCGTCGGTGTCGTCGTCGGTCGGATCGGTGCCGGAGACCACCTCGTCGCCGTCCTGTACGCCGTCGTCGTCGGAGTCGGTGTCGCAGTCGTCGGTGCCGAGCGCGAGCTCCTCCGCTACCTCGAGCCCGTCGCCGTCGTCGTCGGACACTCCGGAGCAGTCCGCGTCGATCGCGTCGCCGCACACGTCGAGCGCGCCGGGGTGGATCGTGGCGTTCCCGTCGTCGCAGTCGGCGGCGTTGTCGGCCTTGAACGCGTCGGCGGCGCAGCTCGTGACCACCGCGACCACCACCGGCGGGAAGTCGCCGTACCCGTCGTTGTCGTCGTCGGCGTAGCAGCCGACGAGATCCCCCCCGTAGCAGTCCTGATCCACCCCGTCGCCCGGGATCTCGGTGGCCAACGGGTGGATGTCGAAGTCATCGTCGTCGCAGTCGTCGTTCGACCCGGACTCGGACGCGCCGAGGTCGCAGTGCCCGTCGGCCGCGAGCAGCAAGCCCCCGCCGCCGTAGCCGTCCTGATCGCCGTCGGACCAGCACGAGATGGTGTCGTACCCGTTGCAGTCCTGGTCGACGCCGTCGTCGAGGCTCTCGGGGGCCCCCGGGTAGGTGGTGCCGCTGCCGTCGTTGCAGTCGAGCGCGTTGTTCGCCGCGCCGACCGAGGTGCAGGTCAACGAGAACGAGTCGATCAGCGTCGTCCGGCCGTACGCGTCACCGTCCACGTCCTGGTAGCAGCGCTCGCGGCTGTCGCAGTTCTGATCGACGCCGTCGACCGGGACCTCGACCGCGGCCGGGTTGATCGCGGGCGACGCGTCGTTGCAGTCGGTGCCGAACCACGACTCGGACCCGTCGTCGCAGTCGAGGTCACCATTGGTGGTGGTCGAGCCGAGGACCCCGTAGTCGTCGCCGTCGAGGTCGTCGTGGCACAGCTCGGCGCCGTCGCAGCTCTGGTCGACCCCGTCGGCGACGAGCTCGAGCGCGCCCGGGTAGATCGAGCCGAACCCGTCGTTGCAGTCGGTGCTGTTGGTGGAGAACCCGACCGCCGAGCAGGTCAGCGAGCTGCTGTCGCCGGTGCCGGTCTGGCCGAACCCGTCGCGGTCCACGTCGAGGTAACACTGCTCCAGGCCGTCGCAGTTCTGATCGACGTTGTCGGCGGTCTTCTCCGCCGCTCCGGGGTTCACCGCGATCTTCGTGTCGTCGCAGTCCCCGACGGCGCTCGCCTCGGCGGTGTCCGCACAGTCGAGGTCGGCGCTCACCACGGTCGCGGCGGCGGACGGGCCGTAGTCGTCGCCGTCGTTGTCGAGGTAACAGGTGTCGCCGGAGATGCAGTCCTCGTCGACGCCGTTCCCGACGACCTCGGACGCACCGGGGTGGCGCGCGGCCTGGGTGTCGTCGCAGTCGGTGGACACGGTGGCGACGTTCGCGCCGGCGCAGGCGAAGTCGGTGGAGTCGACCAGGGTGGTGGTGCCGTACCCGTCGTCGTCGTCGTCGTCGTAGCAGCTCTCGAACGTGTCGCAGTCCTCGTCGATCCCGTTCCCGACGACCTCGGTCCCGCCGGGGTGCGCGGCCGCGGCCGCGTCGTTGCAGTCGTCGGACCGGCTCGACTGGCCCGGGTCGTCGGTGCAGTCCACGTCGGACTCGTCGGTGACCACCGTGGGCGTGCCGTAGTTGTCGTCGTCGAGGTCGCGCCAGCAGTACTCGATCCCGTCGCAGTCGTCGTCCTTGCCGTTCGCGACCGACTCGGCCTGGCCCGGGTTCACCGTGGCGTCGTTCACCCGGCAGTCGCCGTTGACCGGGGCCACGAGCGCGCCGTCACACAGGAACTCGGTGACCTGGACCACGTTGTCCGAGCCGAACCCGTCGCTGTCGAGGTCCTCGTAGCACGACTCGGTGCCGGAGCAGTCGGCGTCGAGCCCGTCTCCCACGACCTCGAACGCGCCGGGGTACACGGTGGGGTCTCGGTCGTCACAGTCCACCGGGAACTCGACCCCGTCGCTGTCGCTGTCCAGATCGAGGCCGTTCGGCCCCCCGAACGGCCCCACGTCGGAGGGGGAGCCGTCGTAGTCCGACAGGCCCGGGTCCCCGCCGTCGATCAACAAGCTGCCGGCGGACGGGAGGAACAGGTCGTTCGCCAGGTCGTCGTTCGTCCAGTCGTAGAACGGAGGGTCGGCGACGAGGATCTCGTCGGTCCCGTCGAGCGTGTAGCCGTTGTTTCCGTTCGACCGGAACATGTTGTAGCGGCTGGTGATCGACGAGCTGCCGCTGACCCGCACCCCCTGCGACGCCTGGAACGCCACGAAGTTGTTGGTGAACGGGATCGCGCTGCTGTTCGAGAAGTACGCCCCGTCGCCGCTGCTCGTGCCCCCGGCCGACGAGTCGTTGTCGACGAACGCGTTGTTCTGCACGAGCGCGGTCGAGCTCGACATGTGCAGGCCGCAGCCGTTCGAGTCGCAGGTGTTGAGCTCGAACACGTCGTTCGCGATCAGCGCGAGGTTCGTGCCCCCGCTGATCGCCAGCCCGCCGCCGTTGTTCGTCGAGTCGTTCACCAGGAACGAGCTGCGGAGGATGTCCACGTCGGAGGTGCCGATCACGTAGGCGCCGCCGCCGATCCGCCCGGTGTTCGCGACGAACTCCGAGTCGCGCAGGATGACCTTCGTTCCGCTGCCGCTGTAGAACCCGCCGCCGTTGCCGGTGGTGTTCAGCTCGAGGTCGGCGGCGCCGTTGAGGAACCGGGCGAACTCCACTGTGGCGGTCGAGCTCCCCTTGTACGCGATCCCGCCGCCGTTGCCGTTCGCGCCGCAGCCATCGAACGTCGTGCCCGACACCGACAACACGTTCGCGCCCGACGCGACCACACACCCGCCGTCGGAGGTGCTGGTGGACAGGCCGAACACGCCGTCGATGATCGTGAGGGTGGAGCCGTCGGCCCACACCGAGCCGCCGTCGCCCGCGTCGGCGACGTTGTCGTCGAACGTCACGTCGTCGAGGGTCGTCGGGGTGGACAACAGCCGGAACCCGGCGGCGGAGTCGGAGCGCCCGCCCTCGATCAGCGACGAGATCACCGTGACCGAGGTCGCGCTGTTCGCGTACAGGTGCGCGCCGCTGTTCGAGCCCGCGCCGTTGTCGGACAACGTGCTGTACTGGATCGTGAGCGAGGTGCCGGACTCGAGCCGGAGCGCCGAGCCGTCGACCGGTTGTTTACACCCGGACAGGGTGACCCCGTCGAGCAGCAGCGACGAGCCGGACCCGGTGACGTACGCGCAGCGCCGGTTGGCGGTGCCGGTCACGTCCACGTCGACCAGCTCGAGGTCGGCGCCGTTCTGCACCGTGAAGATCTCGCCCCCGGCGTTCGACGACAGGACCACGCCCACCGACTCGCCCTCGACCCGCACCCGCTTGCTGCTCGCGACCACCTGGCCCGAGTACGCGCCCGGCTCCACGCAGATCACGTCGTTGGTCACGGCGTTGGTGACCGCGGCGGCGACCGTGGTGTAGTCGCAGCCGCTGGCGCACACGGTGAGGTCGGGCGAGGCCGAGCACGCCGCGTGGGCGCTCCCCGTCGCCACCATCAGGATCAACGAGCCCATCGTGCCCCCCGTGCGCCGACCGCGACGCCCGATCTTACGAGGTTGGGCGTCCGCGGGCCAGCCCGATCCCCTTCGACACAGCGGAGGTGCCGCGCTAGCGGAGCCGAGAGGAGGCAAGCCGATGACGCCGTTCCCGCCTGTCCCCACCGAGCCGCGGTTCCCGGAGCAGGAGCTCCGGATCTCGGAGCTGTGGGAGCGAATCGATGCGTTTCGGCGCTCGGTGCGGAACCGCCCCGAGGATCGCCGGTTCGTGTTCTACGACGGCCCCCCGTTCGCCACCGGTACGCCGCACTACGGCCACCTCGTGCCGTCCACCATCAAGGACGTGGTGCCCCGGTACTGGACGATGCGCGGGTACCGGGTCGAGCGGCGGTTCGGGTGGGACACGCACGGGTTGCCGATCGAGATGATGATGGAGAAGGAGCTCGGGCTGTCGGGGCCGAGCTCGGTGCGGGCGTTCGGGGTGGCCGAGTTCAACGAGGCGTGCCGCGCGAACGTGTTCACCTACGTGTCCGAGTGGCGGCGGACGATCGGCCGGCTCGGGCGGTGGGTCGACTTCGACGACGACTACAAGACGCTCGACCCGACGTTCATGGAGAGCGTGTGGTGGGCGTTCGGCCGCCTGTGGGAGCAGGGGCTGGTGTACCGCGCGTTCCGGGTGATGCCGTACTCGTGGCGCTTGTCGACGTCGCTGTCGAACTTCGAGGCGAACCTCGACTACCGGGAGGTGCAGGATCCGTCCCTGTTCGTGGCGGTCGACGTGGTGACCCCCGCCGGCCCGTTGCGGGCGACCGACCGGCTGCTGTTGTGGACGACCACCCCGTGGACCCTGCCGTCGAACCTCGCGGCGGCGGTGGGCCGCGACCTCACCTACGTGCGGGCCCGCCCCGCCGACAGCGACCAGGTGTACGTGGTGGCCGAGGCCCGGATGGAGGCGGCTCTGGGCGCTGGCGCGGTGCGGGTCGACGGGCCGTTCACCGGTGCCGAGCTGCTCGGCACCACCTACCGCCCGCTGTTCCCGTACTTCGCGCAGCACCCGGGCGCGTTCCGGGTGATCGCGGCCGACCACGTGTCGACCGCCGACGGCACCGGGCTGGTGCACATGGCGCCCGACTACGGCGAGGAGGACTTCGAGGCGTGCCGGGTCGCCGGGATCGACGTGGTGCAGTCGGTCGACGACGAGGGCAACTTCCGGGCCTCGATCACCGACTTCGCCGGGCGCAACATCAAGGAAGCCGACCACGACGTGATCCGGTGGTTGAAGGACCACGGGCGGGTGTTCCGGCACGAGACGCTGACCCACAGCTACCCGTTCTGCTGGCGCAGCGGCACGCCGCTGATCTACCGCGCGGTCCCGGCGTGGTTCGTGCGGGTCAGCGAGCTCAAGGACCGGATGGTCGCGCACAACGCCACGATCCGGTGGGTGCCCGAGTCGGTGGGTGGCAACCGGTTCGGCAACTGGCTGCAGGACGCGCGCGACTGGAACATCAGCCGGAACCGGTTCTGGGGCACCCCGATCCCGATCTGGGAGTGCAGCGCCGATCCCGCCCACCGGTCGTGTGTGGCGTCGATCGAGGCGCTGCAGCAGGCCTCGGGCGCGACGGTCACCGACCTGCACCCGCACAAGATCGACCACCTGACCTGGGCGTGCCCGGACTGCGGCGGCACGATGCGCCGCATCACCGACGTGTTCGACTGCTGGTTCGAGTCGGGCGCGATGCCGTACGGCCAGTCGCACTACCCGTTCGAGAACAAAGACAAGTTCGACGCCGCCTACCCGGCGCAGTTCATCTCGGAGGGGCTCGACCAGACCCGCGGGTGGTTCTACACCCTGCTCGTGTTGTCGACCGGGCTGTTCGACCAGCCGGCGTTCAAGAACTGCGTCGTCAACGGCATGGTGCTCGCCGCCGACGGCCAGAAGATGAGCAAGTCGAAGAAGAACTACACGCCGCCCGAGGACATCCTCGACCGGTTCGGCGCCGACGCGCTGCGGGCCTACCTGATCAACAGCCCGGTGGTCCGCGCCGAGCCGCTGAAGTTCGTCGACGACGGGGTCAAGGACGTGATCCGGACCGTGTTGTTGCCGTTGCACAACGCGCACGCGTTCTTCGTACAGTACGCGAACATCGACGGGTGGCGCCCGGACGCAGTTCGGCCGCCGGTGGCGGAGCGCACCGAGCTCGACCGGTGGATCTTGTCCCACGTGCAGACGCTGATCGCTCGGGTCGACGTCGAGATGGAGCAGTACCGTCTGTACAACGTGGTCGGTCCGGTGCTCGACTTCATCGACGACCTGACGAACTGGTACATCCGCCTGTCGCGGAAGCGGTTCTGGCGCCCGGTGTCGGAGGCGGGCGCGGCCGCCGACAAGGCTGCGGCGTACGCGACCCTGTACGAGGTGTTGGTCACGTTCGCGCGGGTGCTCGCCCCATTCCTGCCGTTCATCTCGGAGGTGCTGTACCAGTCGCTGGTGGTCGCCCCCGGGCGGGCGAAGGCCGGCGAGGACAGCGTGCACCTCACCGACTGGCCGGTGGTGAAGTCCGAGCTCCGCGATCCGGGGCTCGAGGAGGCGGTGGCGCACACCCGGCAGGCGGTCGGGCTCGGGCGGCGGCTGCGCGAGCGGCACAAGCTCAAGACGCGTCAGCCCCTGCGCCGCCTCACGGTGGTGCACCACGACGCGGCGGTGCGCGACGCCCTGGTGGCGCACCGCGAGCTGCTGGCCGACGAGCTGAACGTGAAGGAGGTCGAGGTGCGGGCCGCGGGCGACGACCTCGCGACCCTGTCGTTCAAGGCGAACTTCAAGACGCTCGGCAAGCGGTTCGGCAAGGACATGAAGCTCGCGGCGGAGGCGATCGCGGCGTTCGGCCCGCCCGAGCTCGCGGCGCTCGAGCGCGGCGACGCGGTGGGGGTGCTCGGCCAGCCGGTGTCACTCGCCGACGTGGTGGTGCGGCGCGAGTCGCGCGCCGACGTGGTGATCGAGACCGAGGGCGCGCTGATCGTGGCGCTCGATCCGACGCTCGACCCGGCGTTGATCGACGAGGGCGTGGCGCGCGAGCTCGTGAGCGCGGTGCAGAAGGCGCGCAAGGAGTCGGGCCTCGCGGTGACCGATCGGATCCGGCTGCACGTGGCCGGCGGCGACGGCTCGGTCGAGCGCGCGGTGGGCTCGGGGACGATCGGCCGCGACGTGCTCGCCGACGCGGTGACCTGGGGCCCGGTGGCCCCGGCGGTCGCGTTCCGGGTCGAGGTCACCCTGGCGACCTCGGCCGGGGATCAGGTGATCCTGCTGGCGTTCGACCGGGTGTAGGGCCGTCGGGGAACACGAACCGCCGGCGCGCCCGCTCCGACGCGAGGGTCTCCGCTCGCCACCACCGGTCGAGCGGGCCGAGCAGCTCGGGGTTTCGCTCGAGGAACACCTCGAACGCCTCCCCTTCGGCGTACCGATCCGCGACGAGCAGCACGTAGCCCAGGGTGAGCGTCTCGTGGTACACGTCGGGCCGCCCGCGCGCCGTTGCGAAACCACGGAGGAACGCCGGGACCTCCGACAGCGCCGCGGCCACGCCCCTCCGGGCGACCACCTCCCACGTGAGTTGCAGGTGCTCGCGGTGGTTCACGGGGCCTCCCTACTCGACGGCCTCGGCTCCGCGGCCTCCACTCCGAACGATAGCCCAGCTCCGCTGGGCTGAGTCGTCGCTCCGGCCGCTCCACCGAAGGCCTCCTCGGTGAGCCGGTGGGCGTGCTCGCTGGTCAGCTCGAGGCCGTAGACCTCGCGCAGGCGCGCGACGACCTCGAGCGTCGCCGGCGAGAACGGCGGTCGGTTCTCGAACGCGTGCAGCACGATCCCCTCGAGCAGGTCGCCGAGTGACAGGTCGTGGTACTCCGCGAGGCCCTTGAGCACCTTCAGCAGGCGCTTCTCGAGCCGCACGCCGGTCTGAACCCGCTCCACCGGAGTGTGTTCCATGGTACCCAGGTACCATGGTACCAGATTTCGATCAACCGCTGTACACGGCGAGCTGAGCGCGCTCGTCCGACAACACCCGCCGCACCACCTCGCGCGCCGACATCTGCGCCACCCACGCGTCGAGGGAGGGTCCGAGCTCGATCCGGCGGAACCGGAGCAACAGCAGCGCCCACAGCAGGTAGAAGTCGGCCGGCGACGGGGTCGGCTCGCCCAGCAGCGTCGGACGGTCCGCGAGGCGTTCGCCGAGCAGCGCCAGCACCGGCGGCAGGTACCGCGCGGTCACGTCGTCGACGGTCGCGGCCGGCGCGGCCGGATCGAACATCGCGAACAACGTGGGCCGGTGAAGCTCGGTGGCGACGTAGCACTCCCACTCGAGCTCGCGCCGGCGCTGGGCCGGGGTCCGCGGCACGTCCGCGTCGAGGTGCGTCAGCACCGTCACGATCTCGGTGAGGAGCTCCCCGTCCGGCAGGAGCAGGGCCGGCACGCGCCGCTTCGGGTTCAGCTGGTCGAACGCGGTGCCGTCGTCGAGCACGTGCTCGAACCGCTTCATCCACCGCACATCGTGGGGGATGCCCCGCTCGGCCAGGGTCAGGCGCACCGCGAGCGCGCAGGTGAACGGGATCGAGAACAGGGTCATCGGGCCTCCAGGTGCTCCGGACC
>JBEBJC010001336.1:0-2059 GCA_040080105.1 Myxococcota bacterium | reverse complement strand
GCCTTCGACGAGGCCAGGGCGACCGCGTGGTCGGGGGGGGACAGGGACGGGTCGTAGGTCTCGTCGACGTTCGACGGGCGGACCTCGACCTCGACGCCGGCAGAGGCGAGCAGCGCGCGGCGGCGGGGCGACGCGGAGGCGAGCACGATCGGGGTCATCGGCTGCCCCGGTGCTCGAGGATCTGGTGCCGCAACGCGAGGCGGTTCGCCCGTCGGGCCTCGGCCTCTCCCCACCTCCGGTGCTCCTCCGGGGTCGACGGCGCGAGCGTCGGGACCGGGATCGGGGTCATCGTCGCGTCGACCGCCACGAACGTCAGGTACGCGGTCGAGGTGTGCGAGCGCGTCGCCGCCGCGGTGTCCTCCTCCTCCACTCGAACCCCCACCTCGATCGAGGTCCGGCCCGCCCAGTTCACCATCGCCTGCAGCACCGCCACCTTCCCGTGGCGGATCGGGCCCTTGAACACCAGGTGGTCCATCGCGGCGGTCACCACGTTGCCCCGGGTGAACCGCTGCGCCGCGACCGCCCCGCACACGTCGATCCACGCGCACACCTGCCCGCCGAACACGGTGCCGAGGGCGTTGCAGTCGCCCGGCATCACGATCCACGTCATCTCGCACCGCGTCTGTTCGGGGCGCATCGCGCCCGCCTCGTCTCCCACTCGGCACCTCCGCGATCGCCCAGCCTCCGGGCCGGCGCTCGCGGCGACCCTATCCCGGAGCGGCGGTGCCCGTGATAGGGTGTCCCAGCGACGGACGCGTCCCGTCGAGATGCCGAATCTGCAAAGCCCCCCTGTGACCCCCCTGGAGTGTGCTTGACCAAGCGCGCGCTGCCGAAGAAGATCGGCTCCTACGAGATCGAGCGCCGACTCGCGTCCGGGGGGATGGGCGAGGTCGTGTTGGCCCAGAACAACTTGCTGGAACGGAAGACCGCGCTCAAGCGGGTCCTGCCGGTCAGCGACGAGGGCGACACGGAAGAAGGGCAAGAGGACGCGGTCCAGCGGTTCCTGCGCGAGGGCAAGCTGCTGGCCCGGCTACACCACCAGGGGATCTGCTCGGTGTACGACATCGTGCAGTACCGGGGCGCGTACTGGATGGCGCTCGAGTACGTCGACGGGCACGACCTGCGCACGTTGTTGAAGCACGGCCCGATCCCCGCCGACATCGCGCTGATCATCGCGACCCAGGTGGCCGACGCGCTCGATCACGCCCACCGCAACGGGGTGGTGCACCGGGACGTGAAGCCGGCGAACGTGATGGTGTCGCGGAAGGGCGAGGTGAAGCTGCTCGACTTCGGGATCGCGCGCGCGACCGACGTGGAGGGGCTCACCGCGACCGGGATGGTGGTCGGCACCCCCACGTTCATGGCGCCCGAGGTGCTGCGCGGGATGGAGGCGGACCCGCGCTCCGACGTGTACAGCCTGGGCGCGATGTTGTACCGGTGCCTCGCCGGTCGGCCGCTGTTCAAGAAGGCGCCGGCGGAGGTGATCAGCCAGCAGATCATCGCCGGCGACATCCCGGCGCTGCGGCGGGTCAACCCGCAGGTGCCGCGGCGGATCGCGCGGCTGGTGCACCGGTGCCTCGCGCTCGACCCGGCGAAGCGGTACGCGAGCGCGGGCGAGGTGCACGACGCGCTCGAGGCGGAGCGGATCCGGCTCGGCCTCGACCACGGCTCACCGGCGGAGCGCCTGGTGGCGTTCCTGTACCGCGACGGGCACCTGTCGGCCGAGGAGGCGCTCACGGTGGTCGACCCGGCGCTGCTCGAGGCGGCCCGCAACAAGGACAACGCGGTCCAGACGCGGTCGCAGTGGCCGCTGACCGCGGGGTTCGTGGTGGCGGTGGTGTTGGTGTTCGTGGCGGTGGCCACGTTCTCCCAGTGGTTGCCCACGGTCGAGGCGCTGCTTCGGTAGCGGTTGGTCCTCGGATGGTAGCCGTTCTCCGGGAAATCCGGCCTGTCCCCCTTCGAGAGGGCGGTGTGGGCCCGGGCTCCCCCTCACCCCGGCCCTCTCCCCCGCGGCGGGGGAGAGGGGGATCGGCTGTGAGGCGGCGGTCCCGGTGTGCAC
>JBEBJC010001335.1:0-2060 GCA_040080105.1 Myxococcota bacterium | reverse complement strand
GCGGGCAGCTCGAGCAGCCGCGCGACCTGCTCGAGCGAGCGTCCCTCGCGGTAGTACAGCACCAACACCTCGCGGTGGTCGTCGTCGTCGAGCGCGTCGAGCGCGGCCCACACCGCGGTCTGCGCCCGGTCTGCGTCGAGCTGGTCACCCGGATCCGCGCCGGCGGGGTCGGGCAGGTCCCACCGATCGGTCGGCACCTCGCGCCGCGCCCCGGACCGGGCGACGTCGCGGGCGCGGAACCGCGCGATCCCGCGGACCCAGGCGCCGAACCGCTCGGGCTCGCGCAGCTCGCCGAGCTGGCGCCACGCGCACACGAACACCTCCTGACCGACCTCCTCCCCCACGCCGGCGCTCCCGGTGATCGCGGTGGTGATCGCCAGCACGGCCTGTGCGTGGTCGCGCACCAGCCGGCCGAACGCCCCGGGGTCGCCGCGCTGGGCGGCGAGAACGTCGTCGCGGGTCAATCGCGCCTCCTCGATCCCCCGTCGGGGTCACCCGGGGAAACGTGACCCGGGATCGTGCGGCGCGCCGATCGGAGGTCGTCGGTCCAGTGCCTCTCGGGCCGGGAGGGGCGGTGTCCGACGACGCGATGGTGATGGGCGCGCCGCGCGCGTACCGGGTGCTCGGGGTCGCCGGCAAGGGCGGGTTCGCCACGGTGTATCGGGCCGAGCTGGTCGGGCCGGGCGGGTTCGTGCGCCCGGTGGCGCTGAAGCTGTCGAACCCGGAGTTCGAGCACCACACCGAGTTCTCCCAGCGGCTGCGCGACGAGGCCCGGATCCTGGGGATGGTGCGGCACCGCGCGATCGTACAGGTCGAGGAGCTGGCGCTGCTCGACGGGCACTGGGCGGTGGTGATGGAGTGGGTCGACGGCGCCGACCTGGAGTGGGTCCTGGCGCGGTCCCGCCCGCCGGCGTCGGTGACGGTGGAGCTCACTGCCGAGATCGCCGGCGCGCTGGCCGCAGCGCACTCGGCGACCGGGCCGGACGGGGCGTCGCTCGGGCTCGTGCACCGCGACCTGAAGCCCGGCAACGTGTTGGTCACCCGATCGGGCGAGGTGAAGGTGGTGGACTTCGGGGTAGCCCGGGGCGCGTTCGCGGCGCGCGAGGCGCTCACCGCCGAGTTCGCGTTCGGCTCGCCGAACTACATGGCGCCGGAGCGGCTCGACGGGCTGCCGGGGGAGGCCGACACCGCCGCGGGCGACGTGTACGGGCTCGGGGTGGTGGCGTACGAGGCGCTGCTCGGGGTGCGGTTCGGCAAGGCGAAGCCCAACCCGCGCAAGCACGCGGCGCGGGTCGAGCAGGCCCGGCGGGAGCTGCTGGCCGGCCGGGTGTCGCTCGAGCTCACCGAGCTCGTGGTCGAGATGTTGGGGTTCGGGCCCGAGGGCCGCCCCAGCGCGGCGGAGGTCGAGCGACGGGCGCGCGACCTGCGTCGGGGGATGGACGGGCCGTGGCTGTCCGAGTGGCTGGCGGTGACCCCGATCGCCGCGCGCCGCCCGCTGCCCGACGTGGACGGGGCGCTCGCGTCGCGCCTCCAGCCGGTGTCCACCACCTGGACCCCGCTGCCGGTGCGCCGGCGGTCGCTGTTCGAGGCGGAGACGGTTCGGATGGAGGAGCCTCCCGAGCCGCCCCCTCGGCTGCCGCCGGCGCCCCGGGCGCGACCGGATCTGCGGTGGGCGGCGCTCGCGCTCGCGCCGGTGCCGTTCGCGGCGGCCGGGGCGGTGGTGGCGGCGGCGGCGTGGTGGCTGGTGTAGGGTCGCTAGGGAGGCCGTGGGGCGTAGGCCACGGAGCGGCCTCGCCCCACAGCCTCCTCCCGTGCCCGTGCCCCTGAGGTTGGCGACGCGGTCAGATCCTGGCCCCCGGGTCCGGTGCCAACGACACGGAGCTCCACCCACCGACCCTGCGGAGCCACCCGGACCCACGGCGACGCCCCAGCAGCGAATGCGTCACAAGGTCAGCACCCCAGGGTCGGGCCGTCTACCGAAGGCGGAAGTGCCTCCCGGAACCCGTGTTCGGCCAGATCAAGCAGGCGATGGGGTTCCGGCGGTTCTCGATGCGCGGACT
>JBEBJC010000250.1:0-9863 GCA_040080105.1 Myxococcota bacterium | reverse complement strand
GAGCGGGACGGGGAGCTGCGGCTCGTCGGCGACCCGGGGCGCGGGCGCGGTACCCTCCCACCAGGGCTCGGACGGGGGCTTCGGCGACTCACCCCGCACCCGCGCCTCGGCCTCCACCACCGCCGACCGCACCGACGGGTCCGGGTCGTCGCGCAGACGGCCGAGCTCGGCGAGGGCGCCCGGCCCCGCCGACAGGCCAACCAACGCCACCGCGCGGGCGCGGACCCCGGCGTGGGGCGATCCCATGCCCCGCCGCGCGACCGCGCCTCCCTGGCGATCCACCCAGCGGATCAGGAGGTCGAACGCGGCACACGCGAGCTCGGAGTCCGCCCCTCCCGCGGCGCGTCGGATCGCCGCCACGCCGGCCTCACCCGCCTCGACCGCCTGGTTGAACGCCGCGATCCGGACGCGGGGCTCGGGGTCGCAGGCGAGCTCGTACGCGACCGGCGCGCCCGACCCGGGACCGAGGGCGCTCGAGACCCGGAGCGCCTCCAGCCGGGCCTCCGGGTCACCGGTGACGGCGTGGTGCAGCGCGAGCTGCTGCAACATCCGCCGCGACCACGCCAGATCGGTGGGATCCACTTGCCCGAGGGCGACCTGGCGGTACACGGCTTCGTGGTCCATCGAATCACCCCAGCCCGGCCACATCGGCGCGGACACTCGGTGGAAATGTGGTCAAACAGCGGCGGGGCGGGTTCCGGCCGGGCCTAATCCAGACTAGCTCAGGCTTTCGAGGAAGGGCGCGATGGCTCAGTGGCTGGTGATGCAAGGGAACACGAAGTTTCCGGTCGGCGGTCTCGCCGAGCTCGAAGAGATGGCGCGCCGTGGCGGTATCCGGCCTGGCGACATGATCCAGCCGCCGGGCACGACGGACTGGCTGTACGCCACCGAGATCCCGGAGCTGAAGGCGCACATCGAGCGGAACGCGTCCGGCGACGACGACGACGACGCCGGCGGCGGCGGGTCGGGCGCGACCCGCGCGGTGTTGGCGGCGGTCGCGGCGGTGATGGCCGTGGGGATGGTGCTGGTCATCCTGGTCGGCGGCGGCATCATGCTGTACTTCGCCGGTGAGCTCCAGGGCACCGGCGGGGGGCTGATCGGCGACGGTGGGCTCGCGTACTCCGAGATGATCGTGACCGCGCCCGCGACCGGGCTGCGGGCCGAGCCGGCCGACGACAGCCGCGTGGCGACGCCGGTAGCGAAGGACGCGACCCTCGAGCTGCTGGCGAAGCGCGGCGCGTACTACCGGGCGCGCGCGCCGGGTGGCGGCGAGGGATGGATCCCGATCGTCGACGTGATCCCGATGTACCAGCTGGGCGGCGCCGACGTGCGGCAGGAGTACGACCCGCTGTACAACCCGGACCGGTACGTCGACGTGGCGAACGCGCGCTGGATGCAGCTGCCGGGCGAGAAGCCGGGCCAGCCGCTGTCCAACGTGACAGCGTTCGACTTCATGCTGACCAACAGCTCGAAGTACCCGATGACCGACCTGAAGATCCTGGCCACGATCAAGGACGCCCAGGGGCACGAGCTCGAGCGGGTAGAGATCCCGATCGAGGGCGTGGTCCCGGGAGACGCCTCGACCTTCGTGGGGACACTTTCGTCGGAGCCGGCCGACGAGAGCGGCCGCCGCAAGCCGAAAGATCCGAACGCCCCACCCGATCGCCTGCTCACGACCTACACGTTCGACGAGATGGCGAAGGACTCGCCCGAGCTGCAGCTCCGGTTCACCAGCGGGGTCGAGGTGGTGATGAAGGCGGAGGCGTTCGCGAACGCCGAGATCGACGTGCTGGAGCTCCGGGCGGTGCCCGACGCGACCGCCGCCGGAGACGTGAGGCGGTAGGGTCCCGTTGCGCGTAGGCCGCGGAGCGGCCACGCGCCCGGGCTCCCCCCACGGCCTAAAGCTGCCAGGCGAACAGGCCCCCACACGCGAGCGCCGCGATCGGCACCGACGACAGCGTGGCGGTGTAGAACAGCAGGTCGCCGAGTGAGTTCGGGCGGAGGTCCGTGACCGACGGGGTCGCCTCGAGCGCCGCGTTCACCGACTCGAGGCGCTTGAGCACCTCGGCGCAGTCCGCCGGGCGATCGGCCGGGCGGACGGACATCGACTGGCGGATCAGGTCGTACAGCGCGGGCGGGAGGTTCGGCGCGATCGACTCTGGGGGCACGAACCGGCTGTCTCGCTGGGCCTGCAGCGTGTCGAACGCCGACAGCCCCGCGAACGGGCCGATCCCACACACGAGCTCGTACAAGATGCAGCCCAGCGCGTACAGGTCCGCGCGATGGTCGACGTTCGCGGCGTCGCGGACCTGCTCGGGCGCCGCGTAGCCGGCGGTGCCGAGGCCGGTGTTCACCGTGGTGAGCCCGCCGTACCGCCCGACCTCCGGCTCGAGCGCCTTCACCAGCCCGAAGTCGGAGATGCGGGGGATCCACGCGCCGCTCGTGGTCGGCTTGAGCAGCACGTTCGACGGCTTGAGGTCGCGGTGGATCAGGCCCCACTGGTGCGCGAACTTGCAGCCCTCCACCACGCCGCGGAAGATCGCGATCCGCTCGTTGAGATCGGCGCGGACGTCCTCGATCAGCCACCGCTCGAGCGTGGGGCCCTCGACGTACTCGAGCACCAGCGCGGGCTCACCGTCCACGTCGATGACCTTGCTCGCCCCGACGATGTTCGGGTGGTGCAGGCCTTTCCGGAGCACCGCCTCCTGCTCGAGCCTCGCCCGCAGCCGCGAGTCGACCCGGTGCAGCACCTTCAGGGCGTGGTGGGTGTTCTTGCGGGTGTCGTGCACCAAGTACACCGAGGCGTTCGCCCCGTGCCCGAGGACGGCCTCGACCACGTGTCCGTCCCAGATTCGTCCAATCTCGACACGCGGCTGTTCATCCATCTGCGCGCGACCCCGGTTGTGTTTGGCACCGACGACAGGCATCGTAGCGCCTCGGGAGCAGGAGGAGGAACATGACTCGCAGTCCGTGGTTCTGGGCCGCGATCGGAGGGCTCGCAGGCGCCGCCGTCGCGCTGGCCACGGCGCTCGTCGAGATGTTCGTGCGCGGAATCGGGCCGGCGGAGCTGCAGCTCGACAGCGCCGCGGTGTGGGTGGCCGAGTCGCTTCCGGGCCTGCTGGGCCTCGGGCTGTTCTTCCTCGCGCGCACCGGGGAGCGGCGCGCCCCGCCGAAGGCGCCCCCCGTTTCGGTGTCGACCCTCGCTCCGCCGCCCCCGGTCCCCGATGGGGTGGGCAAGACCGCGAGCCCGCAGATCGAGACCCGCGACGGGATCCGCACCCGCACCATCGTGGAGGAGGCGCCGTCGACCGCCGCAGAGGGCAGGGTGAAGGCGCTGTCCGAGCTCGTCCGCGTGCTGAAGGAGCAGGGCGAGCGAACCTCGGCCGAGTCCAGGGCGAAGAGCTCGTACCTGGCGAACATGAGCCACGAGCTGCGGAACCCGCTGTCCGCGATCGTCGGGTACGCCGAGCTGTTGCAGGAGGAGGCCGAGGAGCAGCGCCTGTCCCAAGCCGTCGACCTGAAGAAGGTCGCGCAGGCCGGCCGGCACCTGCTGACGATGATCAACAACCTGGTCGACCTGTCGAAGATCGAGGTCGGCCAGCTCGCCGTCGTCCTGCAAGACGTGGACGTGGCGCAGGTGGTCGAGGAGGTCCGGGTCGAGGTCGGGTTCGTCGGGATGCGGTCCGAGGTGTCGTTCTCGACCCAGGTGTCGCCGCGGGTGCGCCTGGTGCGCGGCGATCACGGGCGGATCCGGCAGATCCTCACCAACCTGCTGACCCACGCGTTCCAGGTCACCAAGCGGGGCCAGATCTCGCTGATGGTCGACCGGGCCTCCCCGAAGCGCGACGCGTGGATCGCGCTGAAGGTCCGCGACTCCGGGCCGGGGATGACCCAGGCCGAGATCGAGCGGGCGTTCGATCACTACGCCGAGTTCGCCGACCGGGCGGTCGGCGGCGGCCGGGCGGGGCTCGAGCTGGCGATCGCGCGCCAGCTGGCGGAGCTGATGGGCGGCCGGATCGACACCGAATCCGAGAAGGGGGTCGGGACCACGTTCACCGTGATCCTGCCCCCGGGGAAGTCGCCCGAGGACACGATCGCGCCCCGGTCGTCGATCGCGCTGAACGAACGGCTGGCGGGGATCCGGATCTTGTTGGTCGACGGCGAGGCGTTCGGCCTGTCGCTGCTGAAGTATCTGGAGCGCGCCGGCCTCGACGTGAAGCTGGTCACCCAGGAGTCCTCCGCGCAGCTGGCGGTGGAGGCCGAGCGACCGAAGATCGTGGTGGTCGACTGTGGCCTGGCGGGCGCGTGGACCCTGATCGAGGACCTGATCGTGGACGGGGTGAAGGTGGTCGCCACCTCGGTGCGCGACGACGACGTCGAGCGCGCGCTCCAGCTCGGCGTCACCGCGTTCCTGGTGCGGCCGATCGAGCGTCGCCTCGTGCTGGCCACGCTCGAGCGGTGCCTGTGACGGTTCGGGGCCCGTCCGAGGTCTTTTTTTGCGACGCCGTTTACTGGGCGTTGTACAAAGTCACCATCAGGGTGTGACCCGGGGGGAGTGCCGTTGGCCGTCGACTACCAGGCGCTGATCGATCGCATCACCCAGGCGGTGGACGAGCGGTCCTACTTCAGCCCGGTGGCGCACGTGGAGCCCGGGCAGCGGGCAGTTCTCGCGGCGGTCGACCAGCGACTCGCCCGCTCGTTCGATCCCGACGAGATCCGCGCCTACATCCGGGCCGAGCAGGCCGGCGGGCGGATCGACCGGGTGATGATGCTGTCCGCGCTGCACGTGGTCGCGTGTCACCCCGCGGTGGCGGACTGGGAGGAGGCCGCGCGGCTCGTGGGGGAGCAGGAGCTCGCCGCGCTCGAGCTCGGCGGGCCGAACCTCGAGGCGAACCTCGCGTCGGTCGACCGCCACCGGGGCGTGCTCGCGTTCCTCCGCCGCCACTACGAGGTCGCGCTCGACTACTTCGCGCGCGCGCTCGAGCGCCAGCGCTCGGCCGAGAACTTCACCAACGTGTTGTGCACGCTGCTGCGGCTCGGAGAAGAGGACGAGGCGTCGACCCTGCTGCGCCAGGCCCGGCGGTCGTTCCCGCCGGCGCTGGTGAGCGACATCGATCGCAACGTCGACACCGACCCCGATCTTTCCTTGCTTCGTACGGAGCTGTGATGAACTCTCTGCTCGTTCTCGTCCTGCAGTTCCTCCAGTCGATCGGGTTCGCCGGGCACCACGGCGGCGCCGTGTCGATCGGCGTCTCCGGCGGGATGTCCCACCGCGACGCCGACCCCGCGGGCCCGCCGCTCGACGAGAACTACGCCGGCCCGGCCGAAATCTCGAACGGGTTCTGACGATGTCGAACGAACCACATCGTCCGGCTGCTCCGCCCGGCTTCGACGGCGGAGACGGGGTCGACTTCCGCCGGCAGCTCCGGCTGCTGGTGTCGGACCGCCACTCGGGAGAGGCGCGGGCGCTGTTCGAGGTGCTCACGCGGTACTCGCACCGGCGGGTGTCGGTGGTGAGCCGGCACTGCGGCAACGCGCTGTCCGAGGGGGAGCAGGAGGAGGCGGTGGGCGAGGTGCTGCTGCAGCTGATGCAGGGCTCGCTCGCGGCGTTCCGCGGGGCCACGTTGCCCGAGCTGCTCGGGTTCGTGCGCACCATCACCGATCGCACCACCTGGCGCACGATCCGGCGGCGGGACCGCGAGCGGAACCTGCTCCAGGCCGACGGTGACCTGGTCGAGGACTGGACCGCGTCACTGCCGCGCCCGGACAGCCACCTCGAGACCGTGCCGGACTCGCCGCTGCCCGAGGCGGACCAGGCGTACCTGTGCGACCTGCTCCGCGCGGGGTCCAAGGCGGAGTTCGCCCGGCGCACCGGCGTGAGCCGCGCGGCGGTGACCCAGCGGGTCCAGCGGATCCGGTCCCGGATCTCCGAGCTGCCGCCGATGGCGCGGATGGCGCACGAGGTGTGGCTCAACCAGCGCGCTCGGCACGTGATCGACACCGAGCCCCTGCTCGAGCGCGCGCTGGTGGACTCGGACGGCTGAGCTTCGGACTCCTGCGGCAATGCCGGTCCTCGGACTCCGGTCCTCGGACTCCGTCCTGCGGCAATGCCGGTCCTCGGACTCCGTCCTGCGGCATTAACCGCGGTCGCGCGGTCGCCACTGGAACGGCGAGAGGTCCCGGTGGACTACCAGAGCATCTTGTCGCGGATCCGCGCCGCGGTCGCGAGCAGCACCTACCAGGTGCCCACCGCCGGGGCGCCTCCGTCGCAGCGCGAGGCGCTCGCCGAGATCGCGGCCGCGATCGAGCGGCCCGACGCCGATCCGGACTGGATCGCCCGCCGGATCCACCAGCTGCACGCCGCCGGCAAGATCGACCGGGTGATGAAGCTGTCGGCGCTCGGGGTGCTCGCGGCGAGCCCGCTGGTGGGTGACCTGGTCGAGGCGGCGCGCCTGGCGAGCCAGCAGGAGTTCGCGGCGCTCGACGAAGGTGGGCCGTGGCGCGACGGGTACCTCGCGTCGGCCGATCGGCACCGCGGGGTGATCGCCTTCCTGCGGGGCTACCCCGAGGTCGCGCTCGACTGGTTCACCCGCGCGCTCGAGCGTGAGCGGACCGCGGAGAACGTCGGCAACGTCCTGGTCGCGTTGGTCCGCCTGGGTGAGGTCGACGAGGCCGCCCGGATGTACGCGGGGATCTCGCCCCACCTCCCGGTCGACGCCCAGCGCGAGCTCGTCGATCGGGTGGCGACCGACGACGATCTGATCCGCCTCCGCCGTGTCACTGCGCGCTGAGCGAGCTGCGGAGCGCTTCGTACGGCGGCATCCACGCCGAGCGGCCGTTGGCGACCCACAAGAACAGGGCAGGGGCTGCGTCGACGATCCGGTCGACCGCGGCCTGGCGCTCGGCGGCGTTGCGCTGGTCCAGCGCGGCGTCCACCGCCGGATCGCTCCACCCGAACGGGTTGTGCAGCCCGGAGGTCGGCGTGCGGCTGTGGAACACCGCGCCGAGATCCCGCACGTCGATCGGGAACAGCGCCAGATCGGTGACCGGGGCGTGTGCGCCGGCGAGCAGGCTGAACCACCACTGGGTCGACGACAGGGGCACCACCTCGACCCGGAACCCGTCGAGCTGCTGGGACAGGGCCGCCTGGAGCTTCGCCGGGTCGGGACCGAGCCCGAGCGGGGTCACCACCCGCAGCGACACCGGCTGATCGTGGAACGACCACCCCGCGTCGGTCCGCACCAGGCCCGCCTCGGTGAGCAGCGCCGCCGCGACCTCGGGATCGCGCAGGGTGACCGGCGCGGTCGCTGGGCGCAGCTCCGGCCCTCCGACCGGGACCCACGGCTGGGCCGCGAGCTCCGGGTCCCGGCCGAGCAGCGCGGCGCCGAGGGCGGTCCGGTCGATCGACAGGTCGAGCGCCTGGCGGACCCGCGGGTCCCCGAGGGGGCCGCGGCTCGGGTTCACCATCAACGCCCACACCGACGACGCGGGCTCGACCTCGATCGCCAGCTCGGGGTGCGCCCGCAGCTCGGGCAGGTCGGCGGCGGCGACGAACGGCGCGGCGACCCCGCGCCCCGAGGTGACCTCGGACACCGGGTCGGGCGCGACCACCAGGTCGAGGCGCTTGAACGGGGCCCGACTCCCGCCGGACAGGTGCCACCCGAGCGCGTCGCGGGACACCGAGTACGGCCCGAGGCCGATCGGCTCCAGCGCGCTCTGTGGCCCCGCCCCGACCCACTCCGGCCGGTGCGCCGGAACGAGCGGGAACGACAGCACCTCGGCGGGGACCGGGTGGGGCGCCGCGAGGGTCAGGTGGACCCGGCGCGGGTCGCGGTCGTCCGGCACACACGACACCACCCACGCGGCCGCGGTCGGGGTGAACGGGGTGGGTCGGTCGGCGCTCCGGATCCGGTCCAGCGTCGCGCACACGTCGGCGGCGACGAGCGGACGCCCATCGTGCCAGTCCACCGACGCGAGGGTCAGCGTGACGTTCGTGCCCTCGATCCGGGTGTCGGTGACCACGTCGCTCCGCCACCCGTCGCGCCCGTCGCGCTCGAACAGTCGCTCGTGCACGAGGGAGGCCACCAGCTGGTCCTCCGCGGTCCATCCGTACAGCGGATGCAGCGTCTCAGGGCCCCGGGCGATCACGATCTCCGGCGCCTTCGCCCACGCGAGCGCCGCCCACCACACGCTACCCACCACGCACCTCCCGCCAAGCGGCGGACAGTTGCTCCGCCGCGTTCGTCACCTCGGCGCGGGTCGTCGCCCGGCCGAGTGACAGCCGCACCGATCCAAGGGCGTCCGCCGCGGACAGCCCCATCGCGCTCAACACCGGGCTCGGGTGGTCCAGTCCCGCGTGGCACGCGGATCCTGTGCTCGCCGCGATCGTCGGCGCCCGCGCAAGCACGCTCGCGCCGGTCACCCCGGGGAACCGGACGTGGGTGGTGTTCGGCAGCCGCGGCCGCCCGGCCCCGGTCACGACCACCCCCGGCACCCGCGCCGCGAGCTCGCGCTCCAGCAGGTCGCGCAGGTCCTCGAGCCGCGCCCGATCCTCGGCCAGCCGCCGGGCCGCGATCCGCGCTGCGGCGCCGAGCCCCATCACCTGGCTCACGGCCTCGGTGCCCGGCCGCCGGCCGCCCTGCTGGCCGCCGCCGACCAACATCGGGCGGAGCGGGGTGCCGCGCCGCACGTACAGCGCGCCCACTCCCTTCGGCGCGTACAACTTGTGCCCGGCCACGGTGAGGAGGTCCACGTCGAGCGCGTTCACGTCGACCGGGATCTTGCCCACGGCCTGAGCGGCGTCGGTGTGCACCCGCGCCCCGACCGCCCGCGCCAGCGCCGCGAGCTCCCGCACCGGCTGGAGCACGCCCGTCTCGTTGTTCGCGAGCATCAGGGTCACGAGCGCGGTGTCGGCGGGCAGCGACGCCGGCAGCTCGACCACCCCGTCCACCCCGACCGCCAACCGGGTGACCGGCCGCTCGGACCGGGTCACCGCCTCACTGACCGCTGGGTGCTCGATCGTCGAGGTGACCACCCGCCCCGGCGGCGCGCCGAACACCGCCAGGTTGTCGGCCTCGGTGCCGCCCGAGGTGAACACGATCTCGTCCGGCTCGGCGCCCTCGAGCGCGGCGACCTCCGCCCGCGCCTGCTCCAGCGCCAGCGCCGCGGCGCGCCCGGCCGCGTGCCCGCTCGCGGGGTTGCCCCACGCGCGCGCACAACCCTCGACCACCGCGGCGATCACCTCGGGATCGACCGGGGTCGTGGCGTTGTGGTCGAGGTAGATCACGGCGCCCCGAACAGGGTGAGCTCGTCCACGATCCCGTCCGGGATCGGCTCGAGGTCGGTCTCGCGCTCCTCGTCCTCGATCTCGAGCCCGAACAGGTCCCAGGTCGCCTGCTGCAGCGCGAGCCCGCCGCCGCCGTCGACCAGCAGCGCGGTGGTCGGCGCGCCCAGTGAGTCGACGAAGCACGCGGGAGACAGCCCGATCCCGAGCCCCTCGGGGCTCGTGCCCTCGTAGCCGCGCAGCGCGCGGACGAAGTCGGTCGGCGCGTCGGGCGCGGGCAGGGTGCCGTCGCCCTCCTGCACGTCGAACGCCGCCTCGACCGGGCCCCAGTCACAGGTCCACAGGGTGGCGGTGGAGTTGAGCCGACAGTCGGCCCCCCGCCCGAGCGCTGCGTCGATCGCGTCGAACGTGTCGCCGGCGCACGCCCCGTCGAGGCAGCCGCCGATCCAGTCCACGTCGGCGCCGGGCTTCGCCGGGTCGCAGCTCGCCGGATCGGTCAGCACCTCGGTCAACGTGGGCGGGACCGGGTCGGGCGGCGGCGGGTAACAGTGCCCGTCGGCGCCGTGGGTGAAGCCGGGGC
>JBEBJC010001334.1:0-2064 GCA_040080105.1 Myxococcota bacterium | reverse complement strand
CCCTCGGCCCGCAGCCGCAGCCGTACTCCCCCGGCCAGTCCTCCGGGGCTGCCAGGCGCTCCTCTCCCGTGGGGTAGTCGTCGGAGGCGTTCAGCGGGTCGGTGCCCTGGGCCACCTCCACCCCGTCCGGGACGCCGCCCAGGTCGGTGTCGGGCGCGCCCGGATCGGTCTCCCCCGGGTCGACGGCGCCGTCCTGGTTCGAGTCCTCCACCCCGTCGAGCAGTCCGTCGAGGTCGGTGTCGGGCCCCCGCGGATCGGTGGTGGTGGCCGGGTCGGCGTCTCCCACGAACCACAGCGCCGTGTCCGGCACGCCTTCGGTGATGCCGAGCTCGACCCCGTCCACCAGCGCGTCGTCGTCGGTGTCGGGCTCGCGCGGGTCGGTGCCGAACTCGAGCTCGTCACCGTCGATCACCCCGTCGTCGTCGGTGTCCTGGTCGCAGTCGAACGGGTCGTCCCGCGACAGCGCGCCGTCGCCGTCGGCGTCGAGCGCGTCGTCGGCCGGATCGAGTGGGTCACCACACGCGAACTCGTCGAGGTCCGACGCGCCCCCGCCGTCGGTGTCCTGCAGGCGGGGATCGGTGCCGCTCAGGTGCTCGGTCGCGTCGAGCACCCCGTCGCCGTCCGAGTCGTCGTCCGACAGGTCCGGGACGGTGTCCTGGTCGGTGTCGAGCAGCGGACCACACGGGTCGTCCCCCTGCGCGCGCCCCGACTCGAACCAGTCCGAATACCCGTCGTCGTCGGTGTCGGAGCTCAGGGTGGCTTCGTCGAGCACGCTGTCGCCGTCGGGGTCGTCGCTGGCGAACACCACCCGGTGGGGGGAGCCGCGCTCACTCGGCAGCACCGTGGCGCCCCCGGTGGTCCCGTCCGAGAACCTGACCTCGACGGTGACCGGAGCCGCCGGGTCCACCCCGAACTGGAGCACCGGCCAGCCGGTGTTGCCGTGCCCGTGCACCCCGGGCACGTCGATCCGCAGCGAGCTCCCGTCGAGCTCGGTGACCAGCACCGACGCGCCGAGGTCGTCGCGCACCGGTCGGTCCGGGCACGCGCCGAGGCTGCGCACCACCCGCACCTGCAGGTGGCGGTCGGCCTCCGCGTCGGGCAGGTCGTTGTGCAGCAGCACGTTGCCCGCGGCCTTGTTCACCACCAGCACGTCGAGCGCGCCGTCGTCGTCGTAGTCGACCAGCGTGACCCCGCCGGGGTCGTCGGTCTCGTTCACCGGGGTGTCGGTGACCTCCCAGCTCGCGCCGTTCTGGCGGAACACTCGGTCACGCCCCTCGTCCCCGGCGTACACGTCGATCGCGCCGTCGTTGTCGAGGTCACCACACGCCGCCACCGCGAGGTAGTCGTCGCGGGCGAGCGACGGGCCGACGGTGGCCCAGTCGGCCCCGTCGAACGTCCAGAAGAAGCTCGGCTGGTCCCCCTCGGTCCACAGCAGCTCGTGCACCCCGTCGCCGTCCACGTCGCACGGGAGCACCACCCCCTGGTCGCCGTCGCCGGGCTTGGTCCCGACCGGCAGCGGCGTCAGCGGGGTCCAGGTGTTCGGCCCGGTGAGCTCCCACCCGTTCGGGCCGGTGGTGGTGCGGACGAACAGCTCGGGGTCGCCGTCGAGGTCGCGGTCGGTGGTGGTGACGTGGTCGAGGGGCTGATCCGGCCCGGTGGGGAACGGCGCGTCGGCGAACGCGATCACCCCTGGCCCGATCGACCCGTTGATCCACACCTCCGACGTGCCGTCGCGCGGGATCACCAGGTCGAGCAGACCGTCCTGATCGAGGTCGAGGACCGCGATCCCGCCCTTGGTGCCCTCCCCGGTGTACGCCTCGGTGAAGGTCGCCGCTCCGTCGTTGTGGTACACCGCGGTCGCGGTCTGGGTGGCGACGACCAAGTCCACCGCCCCGTCGTTGTCGAGGTCGGCCGCGAGCAGGTTCGTCAGGTCGATGTCGGACGGCGCCAGCGTCTGCACGTCGGTCATCGGGCCGCCGCCGCTCCACAGGAACACGTGTGCCCCGTCGTCGCCGGGGACGACCGCGTCCCAGTGGTCGTCGCCGTTCACGTCGACCCACACCC
>JBEBJC010001333.1:0-2065 GCA_040080105.1 Myxococcota bacterium | reverse complement strand
GTGGTGCTCGCGGCGCTGTCGCAGGTCGCGCCGCCCGAGTTCATCCAGCACTTCACCGTGTTCGTGTTGGCGGTGCTGATCGGCTGGCAGGTGGTGTGGAACGTCACCCCCGCGCTGCACACCCCGCTGATGAGCGTGACCAACGCGATCAGCGGGATCATCCTCGTCGGCGGCATGTTGCAGGCCGGCACCGGAGACCTCGGGCCGGCGGCCGTGCTCGGCGCGGTCGCGATCCTCCTCGCCACCATCAACGTGTTCGGCGGGTTCCTCGTCACGCAGCGGATGCTGCAGATGTTCCGGAAGTGACCGTGAATAACCTGCTTACCGTCGCCTATCTCGCCGCCGCGGTGCTGTTCATCCTGTCGCTCGGCGGGCTCTCGACCCAAGCCACCGCCCGGCGGGGCAACTGGTACGGCGTGATCGGGATGACGATCGCGTTCGCCGCCTCGCTGCTCGACGAGCGGGTCACCGGCCTCGGCTACGGGGCGATCCTCGCCCCGGTCGCGCTGGGCGGCGCGGTCGGGGCGGTGCTCGCGGCGCGGGTCGCGATGACCGCGATGCCCGAGCTGGTGGCGCTGCTGCACTCGTTCGTCGGGCTGGCGGCGGTGCTCGTCGGCATCTCGACGTTCCTCGACACGGCGCACGCCCCGGTCGGCGCCGCGCGGGTGGTCCACGACGTGGAGATCTTCCTCGACGTGGCGATCGGCGCGGTCACGTTCACCGGCTCGGTGGTCGCGTGGGCCAAGCTCTCGGGCAGGCTGTCCGGCAAGCCGCTGCTGCTGCCCGCCCGCCACGCGCTCAACGCCGCGATCGCGCTCGGGACGCTGTCGATGTTGGTCGCGTTCGTGATGGGCGCGGCGCCGGGCCCGCTCGTGTGGTTGCTCGCGATGACCGCGCTCACCGGGCTGCTCGGGATGCACCTGGTGGCGGCGATCGGCGGCGCCGACATGCCGGTGGTGGTGTCGCTGCTCAACAGCTACTCCGGGTGGACCGCCGCAGCGGCGGGGTTCATGCTCGAGAACGACCTGCTGATCGTCACCGGCGCGCTGGTCGGGAGCTCCGGCGCGATCTTGTCCACGATCATGTGCCGCGCGATGAACCGGTCGATCTGGAACGTGGTGTTCGGCGGGTTCGGCTCGGACAGCGGCAAGCCGTCCACCGCGGCCGCGGTCACGGGCGACGTTCGTCCGGTCGAGCTCGCGGAGATGGTCACCCTGTGTGAGCAGGCGAAGTCGGTGGTGATCGTGCCGGGCTACGGGATGGCGGTCGCGCAGGCCCAGTACACCGTGCGCGAGTTCACCGAGCAGCTGCGGGCGCGCGGCACGTCGGTGCGGTTCGCGATCCACCCGGTGGCCGGGCGGCTCCCCGGTCACATGAACGTGCTGCTCGCCGAGGCCGGCGTGCCGTACGACATCGTGCTCGAGATGGACGAGATCAACGGCGACTTCCCGTCGACCGACCTGTGCCTGGTGATCGGCGCGAACGACATCGTGAACCCTGGCGCGCAGACCGACCCGGGGAGCCCGATCTACGGCATGCCGGTGCTCGAGGCGTGGAAGGCGGCGACCTGCGTGGTGATCAAGCGCGGGATGGCGGCCGGGTACGCGGGCGTCGACAACCCGCTGTTCGTGCACGAGCACTCCCGGATGTTGTTCGGCGACGCCAAGGACGTGGTGCGCAAGCTCGTCGACCAGCTGTCGCAGCGGCGCGCCGCGTGAGCGCCCCCACACCGGACCGCGACCGCGCCCTGGTGTTGTACAAGTACGACACCTGCCCGTACTGCCAGCGGGTGTTCCGCAAGATCGCCGCGCTCGGGCTGTCGGTGCCCACCCGCGACGTGAACACCGAGGCGGGGGCGCGCCAGGAGCTGTTCGAGGCCACCCGGCGCAGCCAGGTGCCGTGCTTGTTCATCGACGGGGTGCCGCTGTTCGAGTCGGCCGACATCATGGCGTGGCTCGAGGCGTACGCCGCTCGCCCCGCCCGCTAGCTAGCGGACGGGGGCGAAGAACGCGGCGACATCCGCCCCCTCCGGAAACCGCCCGGTGTGGTGCAGGTGGCGCCACAC
>JBEBJC010001332.1:0-2066 GCA_040080105.1 Myxococcota bacterium | reverse complement strand
CGTCCGAGCCGGGGTGGTCGCCACCATCTGCGAGATCAGCGGCTACCCGGCCGAGCTGGTCACCGACGGCGCCGACCTCGAGGCCGACCTCGGGATCGACTCGATCCGGAAGATGGAGATCTTGGGCGCGCTCGAGAAGCGGTTCGGGATCACCACCGCCGAGTCCGACTACGCCAAGCTCGCCGAGGTCGATCTCGCCACCCTCGTCGCCTACGTCGAGGAGCGGCTCGGCGCCCCGGCCGCTCCGCCTCTCCGCGCCATCGGAGGAGCGGTGGAACGGTCGGTCCGTCCTGCGGAATTGTCGGTCCTCGGACTCCGTCCTGCGGAATTGTCGGTCCTCGGACTCCGTCCTGCGGAATTGTCCGCGCCGATCCCGCGCCGCCGGCCGTGGACCGAGCGGCGCAGGGGCGGGCCCGCGGCGCTCGAGATCCCCGCCGGCCTCGACCCCGCCACCGCGCTCGACTGGCTCGCGTCTCGGTCGCTGCCCGACCCGATCGCCGCGATCGCTCCCGCCGACGCCGGCGGCGCAGCTGCGGTGGGCTGGTTGCGGTCGGCCGCGCGCGAGCTCGGTCGGGAGCTGGTCGTGGCGCGGACCTCGCCCGGGACTCCGCGAGAGTGGAGCCTGCGCGCCCTGTCGACCGCCCCGCCGGGCGAGTGGTGGGTCGATGTGGACGGCGGGTTCAGCCTCGACCCGGCCCCGCTCGACCCCCGCCCGACCTCACCTGTGCCCGATCGGGTGGTGATCGTCGCCACCGGTGGCGCGCGCGGCATCCTCGGACCCTGTCTGGCGGCGCTGTCGGACCTCCGCCCGCGGGTGGTCCTGCTCGCCCGCACCCCCGAACGCGAGGTCGCGGCCGAGCTCGCCGCGCTGCGGGCGCACGGGATCGAGCTCGTGTACCGACAGGGCGACGTGACCGACCCGCGCGACGTGACCGCCGCGGTCGGCCACGCGCGCGCCACCTGGGGGCGGATCGACCTGGTGGTGCACGCGGCCGGTGTGCTGCGCGACGGTCCGATCGCCGCGACCACCGCGGCGCGGCGGGCCGAGGTGTTGGCGCCGAAGTGGGACGGCGCGCGCCACCTGATGGAGGCGACCCGCGACGACGACCTGCACGCGTTCGTATCGTTCTCGTCGGTGGTGGCGCGGGTCGGCAACGCCGCCCAGTGCGCCTATGGCGGCGCGAACGCCGCGCTCGAGTCGCTGTGCCACCCCCGCGCCCGGACCGTCGCCATCGGGTGGACCGCGTGGTCCGAGGTGGGGATGGCGTCCGATCCGCGGCTGGCGGCGCTGCTCGCGTCGCGCGGGGTGCGGCCGATCCACCCGGAGGCCGGCGGGCGGGCGTTTCGCGCGATCGTCGACTCGGAGCTGTCGGGGACGGTGTGGGTCACCGCCGATCCACTCCCCGACACGGTCCCGGTCCGGTGGCCGCTCGGGCGTCCCCACCACGTGGGCCGCGGCCGGCTGGTGGTGCCGGTGCCGCTCGATCCGGCGTCCCCGTGCCTCGCCGATCACCAGGTCGGCGGGCGCCCGCTCGTTCCGGCGGCGACCTGGGTCGCGGCGCTGCTCGAGGCCGCCGCGCTGATCGGGTGCACCCCGGGGGCGCTGGTGCTCGACGGGCTCGACATCCTCGCGCCGACGTTCGTCGACCGCCCGCGGAGCGACGTGTGGCTCGAGCTGGTCGCGGACGGAGACAGCGTCGCTGCGCAGGTGCTGGCCGGCGGGACCCCGGTGTGCCGGGCGCGGATCTCGACCGCCGTGGACGAGCCGGGCGAGGCGATCCCGCTCGACGTGTGGGTCGACGGGGAGCCCGCGGGCGGCCTGTACCGCCCCGACCTGCTGTTTCACGGGCCCGCGTGGCAGATGTTGTCCCGGGTCCGCCTGGGCTCGCGGTCGTCCGGCGCGCGGGCCGAGGCCGAGCTGACTGCGGTGGCCGGCCCCTCGTCGGTGGCGACCGCCGTGGATGCGGTGCACCAGCTGCTCGCCGCGTGGTCGGGGCGCTCGGTCGGGTGGCTCGGGCTGCCGGTCGGCGCCGACCGGTGGGTGAGCCACGGCTCCCCCGCCGACG
>JBEBJC010001331.1:0-2073 GCA_040080105.1 Myxococcota bacterium | reverse complement strand
TGGGGGGCCGGTCGGGGAGGCCCGGTTCGTCGACGTGTCGGGGCCCTCGGGGCTGGCCGCCGTCGGATCGACCTGGACCGGGGCGGCGCCGTGTGTGCACGAAGGGCTGGGCGGGGGCGCCGCGGTCGGCGACGTCGACGGAGACGGTGACCTCGACGTGTTCGTGCCGCGGATCTACCTGCCGTCCGCGTTGATGCTCAACGACGGGCGGGGCGGCTTCACCCCGTCCCCGACGTGGGAGGGTCGGTCGGACGGCTCCCACGGGGCCACGTTCGCCGACCTCGACGGCGACCGGGACCTCGACCTGGTGGTCACCTCGATCGGCGCGAGCCCGAACCTGCTGTACGTCAACGACGGGGCCGGGGGATTCACCGAGGAGGGCGCCGCGCGCGGGTTCGCGCCCGAGGCCGCCCCCGGGTGCGGAGACTGGTTCGGCGCCACCGCCGGCGACGTGGATCGCGACGGCGACCTCGACTTGATCGTGGCCCAATGGCACGAGGAGGGGGCGCCCCTCGCGGAGCGCACCCGGCTGTACGTCAACGACGGCGCGGGCGCGTTCTCCGACCAAACCCTCGCGTGGGGCTTCACCCAGCTGTGGTCGCGCGCGGTGTTCTCGGTGCTGCTCGCCGACCGCGACGCCGACGGGTGGCCGGATCTGCACGTGGTCGCCGACTGGGGGGGCACCGCGCTGTACCTCAACCGCGGGCTCGCGTTCGTCGAGGCCCAGCCCGACACGTTCACCGACGAGAACGGGATGGGGGGCGACTTCGGCGACGTCGAGCGCGACGGTGACCTCGACTGGTTCGTGGCCGCGATCTGGGACGATCGGCCGATCTGCCCGGTGATGTGGGGGTGCAGCGGCAACCGCCTGTACGTCGAAGACGAGGGCGCGTTCGTCGACCACACCGACGCCGCTGGGGTGCGGGTCGGTCAGTGGGGCTGGTCGGCCGCGTTCTTCGACCACGACCTCGACGGGGCGCTCGATCTCGCGCTGACCGGCGGGTTCGCCGCCGACGGGTTCGTGGACGAGCCGGGCCGGCTGTGGCGCGGGCGCGGCACCGGCGGGTTCGACGACGTGACCTGCCCCTCCGGGTGGATGCACCGGGGCAACGGCCGCGGGGTGATCCCGTTCGACGCCGACGGCGACGGCGACGAGGACCTGCTGGTGGCGGGGAACCCCGATCCTCCGGCGCTGTGGCGCAACGACGGGTACGAGGGCCGCGGGTGGGTGTCGATCGACCTCGATCAGCCGGGGCCGAACCGGTTCGCGCTCGGGGCGCGGGTCACCGTGCGGACCGGGCCGGGGGCGGTGGGCCAGCTCCGGTTGGTCCACGCGAACCCGACCTACGTGTCGGGTCGTCCGCCGCTCGCGCACGTCGGGCTCGGCGATCACCGAGGCCCGGTAGAGGTGGACGTGGTGTGGCCCGACGGGGTCACCACCACGTTCACCGGGGTCGGCCCGGGCCGGGTCACGTTGGTCCGGCCCTGAGGCGTCGGGTGGCCTGAGCGGCCGGAGCGCCGGCGGGGTACGGTAGTGCCTTGCGCTGGCTCGTCGCCATCTCCGCCTGTCGTCCTCTCCCCGGCTCGGTCGAGGCCCCGAGCTCCGCCGCGATGGCGCGGGGGGGCGGACTCGTGCTCCAACTCGAGCAGACCCTGGTGGGTCCGGCGGGCACAGCGTACGGGAGCGCGTTCGCCCGCGGCGACGTGAACGGGGACGCCCTGTCCGACCTGGTGGTGGGCGGGCCGAGCTCGGGGGGCGGCCGGGTCGACCTGTACCTCGGCGAGGCGGGCACGCTCGCGACCGCCCCGGCGTGGTCGTTCGTGGGCGGCGCCGGGACCGGGTCCGCGCTCGCCGGATGTGACGTGGACGCAGACGGGTTCGACGAGATCGTGGTCGGGGATCCGGTCGACCAGGTCGTGCGGGTGTTCCCGGGGTGGCCGACCGGGCCGCTCGAGCCGGTCCTGCTGGTCGGTGCCCCTCCGAACGGGTCGTTCGGCGCGGCCGTTGCGTGCGGCGACGTGGACGACAACGAAGTCGACGACGTGGTCGTCGGTTCTCCGGCAGGCGGGGGT
>JBEBJC010000249.1:0-9909 GCA_040080105.1 Myxococcota bacterium | reverse complement strand
CGCCCGC
Source organism: Myxococcota bacterium (assembly GCA_040080105.1). Taxonomy (GTDB): domain Bacteria; phylum Myxococcota_A; class UBA796; order UBA796; genus JACKER01. Next base: position 9,902 of record JBEBJC010000249.1, on the reverse strand, counting down.
CCACCGCTCGTACCTCCAGTCGAACGGCGCGAACCTCGCCCCGTTCCTGCTCGCGCTCCGCCTCGAAGATCCTGTCGCCTGGCGCCGCATCGAGTCCTGGGTCCACCTCGTGGCCCCGGTCGTGCAGCGACTCGATCCGGTGCTGGTGGGCCCGCGGGCGGTCCCGACCGACGAGCTCGACGCGGAGAAGCTCGCGACATCCTACACCGACGTGCCGGTGCGACTCGACTGGGTGGACGAGCGAGGAGAGCGCTTCGGCCCCGCCGAGCTCTCCGACGGGACGTTGCGGGCCATCGCGTTGTTCACCGCGCTCGGGCAGACAGCCGCCCGCAGGCCCCATCTGGTGGCCATCGACGAGCCAGAGCTCGGGCTTCACCCGGCGGCGATCGACGTACTGTGCTCGGTGCTCGGCACGACGGCCGACGCGGGGCAGGTGCTCCTCGCGACCCAGTCTCCGCGGATCATCGACGCGTTCGACGCGAAGGCGGTCCGGGTCGTCGGAAGGGAGGATGGCGCCACCACTGTCCGCCCGGTCGACGAGGAGGGGCTCCAGCACTGGCTGGACGACTACACGGTGTCCCAGCTGGTCGACATGAACGTGATCGGCGGCCGCCCGTGACGAGGGTTGTGGTCGTCGTCGAGGGGGAGTGCGAGCTCCGGCTGGTCAAGGAGGCGATCGCCCCTGCCATCGACCGTCCCGGCCTGCGGGTCGAGGCCCACTCGGTGCAGACGGGCATCCGTTCGCGCACCGGGGGGGCAGCGAAAGGCGGCGGCGGGTGGCCACCGTTGCTGGCCCAGCTCGAGCGAGAGCTCGGCTCGCCCTCGGCGGTCGTGACCACGCTGTTCGATCTCTATCGGTTCTCGTGGCCGTCGGGGAAGACGGGTGGCGCTACAGCCGAAGCCGCTGAGGCGGCGATGCGCCAGGCGTTGTCCGAGCGGGCCCCACACGCCGTCGCGCGGTTCTACCCCTACGTCCAGCGGCACGAGTTCGAGACCTACGCGTTCGTCGATCTCGACGCATTGAAGGCGCGACTGCCCCCCTCTGATCACCGCGCGCTCGCCGCGCTCGCCGCCTCCGTGTCCGGTTTCTCGCCGGAGGACATCGATGGCGGCCGCGCCACCGCGCCGTCGCGGCGGTTGGCCACATTGCCCTCCCTCGCCGTGACGAGTTCGTGGAAGTTGTCTCTGGTCTGGCCTGCAATCGCCGAGATCGGCCTGCCCCGGATCCGGGCAGCCTGTCCGCGTTTCGACGGGTGGCTCCGCTGGATGGAGGACCTCGACCCGACCCGCTGATTCCGGCTCGTGGAGGGGTTAGGAGACGGCCCCTGCCCCGGAGGGCCCGTGCTCCTCGCGTCACTCGCGTTCGCCGCCGATCTCCCCGCCGAGCTCCCCGGTGAGCCGACCGCTGCTCCCGCCGCGGGAGACCCGCACCAGTGGCTGGAGGACGTGTACGGCGAGCCCGCGCTCGCGTGGGTGGACGCCCACAACGCCCGCACGTTGCCGCTCCTGCGGCAGGATCCCCGCTACGAGGGCCTCCGGGCGAAGGCCCTCTCGATCCTCGAGTCCGACGACCGGCTCCCGCTCGGCGAGATCCACGCCGGGTACGTGTGGTCGTTCTGGCGCGACGCGGAGCACGTGCGCGGGATCTGGCGCCGCTCGCCGCTCGCCGCGTACCGGTCGGGCGCGCCCGCGTGGGAGACGCTGCTCGACTACGACGCGCTGGCCGCGCAGGAGGGCCGCAACTGGGTCGCCGAGGGCGCCACCTGCCTGCCGCCAGCGTACGAGCGGTGTATGGTCGAGCTGTCCGACGGGGGCCGCGACGCCGCCGTGTGGCGCGAGTTCGACACCCGGACCCGCACGTTCGTCGAGGGCGGGTTCTCCCTGCCCGAGGCGAAGGCGTCGGTCGCGTGGGTCGACGTGGACACGCTGCTCGTCGCGACCGACTGGGGCCCGGGCACGCTCACCACCTCGGGCTACCCCCGCACGGTGCGCGCGTGGCCGCGGGGCGCGGCGCTGGCCGACCTGCCGGTGTTCGCGGAGGGTGAACCGACCGACGTGGCGGTGCGGCCGAGGGTGATCCACGGCGACGACGGGCCCACCGTGTTCGTCACCCGCGACACCAGCTTCTTCGAGACCGTGTTCTCGGTCACCGACGCGGTCGACCACCCGCTCGCCGCGCTGCCGTTCCCGAAGCACGCCGACCTCTACGGCGTGCTGGACGGGCGGGTCGTGCTCGGCCTGCGCGAGCCGTGGACCCACGGGTCCGCGACCTACCCGAACGGCGCGGTGGTCGCGTACGAGCTCGCGACCGGGGTGAGCGAGCCGGTGCGGATCCCGACCAGCCACCAGTCGATCGAGGCCGTCGGCGTCGGGTCGACCGGGCTCGTGGTGCAGTACCTGGAGGACGTGAGCGGGCGGGCGGCGCGGCTCGAGCGCGACCGGCGCGGGCGGTGGCGGGCGGTCGAGCTCGACGTCCCCGGCAACGGCGTGGTGAGCCTGGTCTCGTCCGGCGGCGGCACCGACGAGGTGTTCCTGTCGTTCGAGAGCTTGACCACGCCGCCGTCCCTCGTGTCGGTGAACCCGCGGAACCGCGTGCGCACGATGTTCGGCTCGCCCGCGTCCTACGACGCCGCCGACGTGGTGGTCGAGCAGCGGTTCGCCACCTCGACCGACGGGACCCGGGTGCCGTACTTCGTGATGGCGCGGCGGGACGTGCTCGCCGCCGGCGACGCGCCGACCGTGCAGTACGCGTACGGCGGGTTCCTGGCGGCCACGTTGCCCGCGTACTTCTCCGAGGCGGCCCGCCCGCAGTTCGGCGCGTTCGCGGGCGCGATGTGGGTCGAGCGGGGCGGCGTGCTGGTGCTGACCAACATGCGGGGCGGCTCCGAGTACGGGCCGGCGTGGCACGAGGCGGTGCTCAAGGACAAGCGCCAGCTCGCGTTCGACGACTTCTTCGCGGTGTCGCGCGCGCTGATCGAATCCGGCCTGACCCGGCCGGAGAAGCTCGGCGCGCTCGGCCGGTCGAACGGCGGGCTGCTGATGGGCGTCGTGCAGACGCAGCACCCCGAGCTGTACGGCGCGATCGTGAACGGCGTGCCGCTGTACGACATGTTGCGGTACACCCAGCTCGGCGCCGGCGCGTCGTGGATCGGCGAGTACGGAGACCCGGACGTGCCGGCAGAGCGGGAGGTGCTGGCGGCGTACTCGCCGTACCACCAGCTGGCCGCGGGCAAGGGGTACCCGCCGGTGTTGTTCTACACCTCCACCGAGGACGACCGGGTGCACCCGGGCCACGCCCGCAAGGCGGTCGCGCAGATGGAGGCGCTCGAGTACGAGGTGTACCTGTACGAGAACCGCGAGGGCGGCCACGGGGGCACCGCGAACCAGGCGCAGCTCGCCGACTTGATCGCGCTGCAGTACACCTTCTTCTCCGATCAGCTCGGGCTGCGCTGAGCCGTCACCGAGCCGAGGCGATCCCGACCGCGCGGCCGATCGTCGACCGGTCCCCCACCGCCGCGAGCAGCTCGCGCGCCACGTCGGCGCGCGGGATCTTCATCCGGGTGTGCGCGAGGTCGTCGCCGCGGGCCACCGCGCCGCCCCCGGGCTCGTCGGTGAGGAACGGGGGCCGCAGGATCGTCCAGTCGAGGTCACTGTCGCGCAGGAAGCCCTCCTGCGCCTCGTGGTCGGCGAACCCCGGGCCGAGGAGCAGCGGCACCAGGCCGTACCGGATCCACAGCGGCAGGCGTTGCCGCGAGTCGCCGACGCCGTAGCTCGACAGCGCAACGATCCGCCGCACGCCTTCCTGGCGCATCGCCGCGGCGACGCTGCGGGTCCCGCGCTCCCGCACCCGCGCGCGGTCGCGGCCGGGCGCGCCCAGGGCGCAGATCACCGCGTCGGACCCGCGGACCGCGGTGGCGAGGCCCGCGGGGTCGTCGAGGTCCGCCCGCACCAGGCGCAGGCCGGCGCGCCCGGGCAGCCGGCTCGGGTCGCGGACGACGGCGGTGACGGAGTGCCCTGCGGCGAGGGCCTGTTCGACGACGTGGCGGCCGGTCGCGCCGGTCGCACCGAGGATGGCGAGGTTCATGTTCGACTCCTGTGCCCGTCTCGTACGGCGGCCGCGCCCATGAACCCACTGACGTTGTATCATCCATCCATGAGTGACGTTCATGAGCTCGCGTCCATCGACTTGAACCTGCTGGTCGCGTTCGACGCGTTGGCCGAGGTCGGCAGCGTCACCCGGGCGGCGGCGCAGCTCGGGGTGACCCAGTCGGCGATGAGCCACACCCTGCGCCGGCTGCGGGCCCTGTTCGGCGACCCGCTGTTGGTGCGGGTGGGCACCGAGATGGTGCTCACGCCGCGCGCTTCGGAGGTGCGGTCGGAGGTGCGCACCGCGTTGGTCGCGCTGCAGCGGGTGGTGCGCGAGCCCACCGCGTTCGATCCCCGGACGTCGGAGCGTCGGTTCGCGCTCGCGTCGCCCGACCTGTACGACTGGCTGCGGGCGCCGGCGTTGGTGCGGCGGCTGAACGCCGTCGCGCCGCGGGTGGAGGTCACGTTCCGCCCGGCGGCGGGTCACCGCGTGTCGGAGCTGCTCGAGACGGGCGAGCTGGACGTGGCGATCGTGCCCGACGCACCGTGGGCGGGGTTCTCCGACCGGAGCGAGCTGCTGCGCCGCGCGTTGCTGCGCGACGGGTACTCGTGCTTCTTGTGGGCCGAGCACCCGGCGCTGACGAGCGGCCTCGACCTGGCCGCGTACCTGGAGCTCGGGCACGTCCTGGTGGCGCCGACCGGCCACGGCGTCGGGTTCGTGGACCAGCTCCTCGCCGACCGGGGGCTCGTGCGGCGGGTGGCGGTGCGGGTGGCGTCGTTCCCGCTGGCGCCGCGGCTGCTCGTGGGCACCGACCTGGTCCTCACCGCGCCGAGCGCGCTCGCCCAGACGCTCGGCGAGCTCCCGGTGGTCGCCGTGCCGCCGCCGTTCCCGATCGCCGCGCACGGCATCGCGGCGATGTGGCACCGCCGGGTGGACGCCGACCCGGGTCATCGGTGGTTCCGCGGCCTGTTGTGATCCGGGCGCCCCCCCGGGAGAACGCGCGGGCGTCCGGGGGAGGTGCTACCGTACTCCCGGAGACCGCCCATGCACCCTTGTCCGTCTTGTTCGTGTCATGTCACCACCAGGGCCCCCACGTGCCCCCATTGCGGGGCGACCCTCGGGACCACCGTCCGCAGCACCGCCGCCGCCGCGCTGCTCGGCCTCGCGGTGGCGTGCACCGGCGCGACCACCAGCAAGACGACCGCCGAAACCGGGAGCATGCAGGCGGACTACGGCGTCCCGTCCACGTACACCGACACCGACACCGACACCGACGCCGACTCGGACACCGACGCGGACGCGGACGCGGACTCCGACGCCGACACCGACGTCGAGACCGGCGGGTCGGGCGCCACCGGCGGCTCCAGCGCCGGCGGGTCGGGCGTGACCACGGTCGAGCCCCTGTACGGGCCGGTGACCACCGGCGGAAGCAACGGAGGAACCGGCCGATGATCCCCTGTCCCAGCTGTACCTGTCACGTGGTGTCGGGGGCCCACAGCTGCCCGCACTGCGGCCACGTGGCGCCGGTCCGCCTGCCCACCGCCGCGATGTTGCTGCTGTCGCTCACGCTCGGCACCGTCGCGTGTACGCCCGAGCCGAAGTACGGCGTCAGCGTGACCGACACCTCGACCGAGGACACGGCCGACACCGCCGCGGAGGGCACCTAAGTGGCGTTCAAGCAACCGGTCCGCGCGGTCACCGCGGCGGACGAGGGCAAACCGATCTACGCGGTGTGGGAGATCACGCTGCGGTGTGACCACGCGTGTGCCCACTGCGGGTCGCGCGCGGTGAAGGCCCGCGAGGACGAGCTCACTACCGCCGAGATGTTCGCGATCGCCGACAAGCTCGCCGAGATGGGCACCCGCGAGTGCACCCTGATCGGCGGCGAGGCGTACCTGCGCGAGGACTGCGTCGACCTGGTCGCGCGGCTGCACGGCAACGGCATCCGGGTCACGATGCAGACCGGGGGCCGCGGGCTCACCCCCGAGCGGTGCGAGGCGCTCGCGGGGGCCGGCCTCGCCGCGATCGGCGTGTCGATCGACGGACCCGAGCACGTGCACGACCTGCTGCGCGCGAGCAAGGGCAGCCACGCGGCCGCGCTGCGGGCGCTCGATCACGCGAGGGGAGCCGGGCTGATCACCAGCTCGAACATGCAGGTCAACCGCCTGTCGTGGCACCACCTGCGCGAGAGCTACGAGGTGATGCAGGACAAGGGCGTGCGCGCGTGGCGGTGCCAGCTCACCGTCCCGATGGGGCGCGCCGCCGATCGGCCGGAGTGGCTGCTCGAGCCGTGGCGGATCATCGACGTGATCGACGAGCTCGCCGAGCTGCAGAAGGACGCCGCGGCCCGCGCGAAGGCCCAGGGCCTGCCGCCCGAGCGCACGATGAACGTGTCCCTCGGGAACAACCTCGGGTACTACGGGCCACACGAGGAGCTGCTGCGCAGTCTCCCGGGCGGGAACTCGTCGTACTGGAGCGGGTGCGCCGCCGGCCGGTTCACCGTGGGGATCGAGAGTGACGGCAAGGTCAAGGCGTGCCCGTCGCTGCCCACCCACCCGTACGTCGGCGGCAACGTCCGCGATCTGCCGTTCGAGGAGATCTGGAACACCGAGGCGCTCGCGTTCGCGCGGAACCGCACGGTCGACGAGCTGTGGGGGTTCTGCAAGACCTGCTACTACGCGGAGACGTGTAAGGCCGGCTGCTCGTGGACCAGCCACGTCACGCTCGGCAAGCGCGGGAACATGCCGTGGTGTTACCACCGCGCGAGCCAGCTCAAGCGGCTCGGGCTGCGCGAGCGGCTGGTGCCGGTGGTGGCGGCCGAGGGCGTTCCGTACGACTACGGGCGGCTCGAGCTCGCGGTCGAGCCGTGGGAGCCGGCCGCTGCCGCGGAGGCCCCGACCGCCCCCGCGAAGTAGCCTCGGCGCCGCCGCCCGGGGGCCTCGGGCGCGCGTGCCTCTATCGAATCACCGCGGGCCGCGCGTGGGAGCAGGCATCGATAGCGGAGGATCGAGACGCGCAGCCGACGCGGCCCACGTGATGGGAGCCACGGGGACGGGCTCGACGTAGAGGTGCCGGAACGGCGAGTTCGCCGCGTACAACACGTTGTGTGGTGCCACACCCAGCAGATCCGCGAGCAACCACTCCATCCGGGTCCACTCGATCCACACGTCCGTGCCCTCGATCTCGGCGTCTGCCGCGCGCTCGATGTCCAGGATGTCGCCGTCCTCGTGCTCGCCCATGCTCTCCGACACCAGCGTCCGTACGCGCTGGCCGCCCGCCCACAGGACATACGCCACACCACCGCCGCCGGAGTGCCCGGCGAACGCGCCGATCCTGCCGCCCGTCGACAACCGCGCGAGCGTCGATTCGAGGGCCGACCGGCCGTGGACCACGTCCCAGATGTCGTCGGGTAGCAGGACCACCGCTCTCCCGTTGATCTCCCCGGCCATCGGCGCTTCCGCGGAGCCGAGGATGCCGTCCGGGTCGACGGGGTCGAGGAGCTGCACCCGAAACCCGTGGATCTGCGAGGCAGCTTCGCCGACCGAAGGTCGAGAGGCGTGATCCACGACGATGGCGCTCGGCTTCTCGCTCATTGCCGAGCCATATCCATCCGTCCCGCCGTGAGCTACGGCGACCGGGCCGAGCGGCGCCCCTCCATCGCGCGTTCGAAGCTGACGAGCCTCCGAATCAGCGCGTTGTACGCTGAATGAGCGTTGAGCCCTTCGCTCGTGGCGAGCGACTCGTAGAGCCGGTGCTCGGGATTGGGAGGTCCCGCGGGAACGTCGAAGCCCAGCTCCCTCAGGCGAGACGCGCCGATGGCGACGAGCAGCGCATGTACGCTCCCCCGTCCGTCGCGGAGATCCTGGAGCCCCGGCAGCACGAGCTCCGCCCCAGGTACGTCGGACGTGTCGATGGGGTGCATCACTTCACCTCCCGCAGGCGGGCGCGCAGCGTCTCGGGGTCGACCGCTGGGTACTTGACGAGGTCGGGAGCCGCTTGCTCGAACAGGTCCCGCAAGCGCTGCGGTTCGACCAGTCCGCTGTCGATCAGGTGACGAACGTCGGCGCGGTCCTGCTCGTGGGAGCGCTCGATCTTGGCCAGCGCTTGTCCGTAGGGATCGTAGTGCAGCACCGTGAGTTTGCCCCAGGTTCCGACGTACAAGCAGCGATCCCGCCAACCCGGCAGCTCGGGGACGAAGTGTGCCGGGCTGGCGAATTCGATGTTGAGGTCGAGCTGTACCTTGAGTCGCGGAATGGCCTCGTAGATCTCCCGGCTCTCGGGATCGAACGTCAGGTCCACGTCGATGGTCGACGGACGCCACCCCTGTAGCACCGCGGTGGCTCCCCCCACGAGGTAGACGCGCGACGGCGTCCGAGCCGCCTCGCCCAGACGCGACATCAGTTCGCGGATCCGTTGTTGATCGGCTTTCTGTCGCATCTACCCAGCCTAGCTGCCCCTGACCGGTCGGGCGACCCGCGACGAGCGCCGCCGTATAGTCAGCCTTGGACAGGGCGGATCAGGCGTCCGCATCGGGTGGCAATCACCAGGCTGGCTGGCTGGCATGATCAGGCCTGGAACCACACCCCGCGTATCGAGGTGTGACGAGCGACGGCGCGTCGGCGGCCGCCGAGTGACGAGGGCGGACCAGGAGGTCCCGTGTGGTGGTTCGCCCTCGCTTGTAGTGGCCCGAAGACCGAGCTGCCGGACACCGACGCGGACGCGGACGCCGACACCGACACCGACAGCGATGTCGACGCGGACACCGACGCCGACAGCGATGTCGACGCGGACGCCGACGCGGACGCGGACACCGACGCCGACGCCGACACGGGCCCGGTCGACACCGGCGGGGGCGCGCCCGGTTCGGCGTTCGCCGACTGCGTGGCGGTCCGCACCGACTCGTTCGGCACCGAGACCACCTACGTGCACGACGCCGACGGCCGGCTGTCGAGCTGGTCCGCCGACGTGGACGGTGACGGCGCAGCCGACGATGCGGGCACCTACGTGTGGACCGTGACCGGCGGGGTCGTGTCGGGCCTGTCCTGGAGCACCGACTCGGGCACCGTCGGCACGATCGAGTACGACGCCCACGGTCACCCGACCCTCGCCACCACCGCGACCGTGGCCGGCACCACGTTCTCGGCCTACACCAACACCCACGACGCGGCGAACCTGCTGCTGTCGGCGGTGATCACCACCAGCGCCAGCGCCGCGGTCAGCACGTACGACTACGACGGGTGTGAGCTGTGGGTCCGGAGTGAGGTCGACCTGTACGGCGACGGCTCCCTCGTGTGGGAGACCACCAACAGCTGGACCTACAGCGTCGGGTGCACCCCGTCGCGGTCGGTGAGCGTGGGGCCGACCGCCACCACCACCACCGACTACGACGCCGAGGGGCGCACGGTGCACGAGGACGGGGGGAGCTGGAGCGCCGACTGGACCTGGACCTGCCCGTAGGAGCTCGGCGGGCGCTCCGCTGACCCGCCCTCCCCGTCAGATCTTCTTCTTCACCGTGGCGCCGGCCGCGAGCTTGATCCGCTTGATCGGCTTGTAGTCGACCTTGCCGGTCGGCGCGGTCAGCGCCTTGAGCACGGTGAGCTGGTCCGACACCTGCGCGATCGCGAGCTCGGACGACTTGCCGCCGGCGTCGACGCAGCTCACCATCCACAGCGGGGTCTGCTGCATCCCCTCCGGCCCGATCGGGACCGGGGCCTTCTCGGTGCAGGTGCCGTCGACCTTGCCGAGGGTGAGCGGGGTCTCGGTGCCGTCGGCGAACGTCAGCACGAGCTTCGCCTCGGTCTTCGCCGGCGCGGTC
>JBEBJC010000248.1:0-9943 GCA_040080105.1 Myxococcota bacterium | reverse complement strand
CGCGGGCGACCGACGGGCTCGACGCGAGCTCGGCCGGCCACGCCGGGACCGCGGCGGCGGGCTTCGTCGGCCACACCTTGCCCACCCGCTCGGCGGCCAGGTACGCGTACCCGTTGGTCGGGAACCGCGCGATCACCGACTCGAGCGCGGCCTTCTCCCCGGCTGCGTCGCCGTCGATGCCCTTCGCCCGCGCCCGCCAGTACGCGGCGCCTGCGACCAGCGACGACTTCGGGCGATCGGACTCGAGCGCGGACCACGCCGCCACCGCGGCCGCGCGGTCACCGGCCTTCCACGCGCACCGGGCGGTGAACCACAGCGCCTCGTCGAGGTGGCTCGAGCCGGGGTACCGCCGCCGGTGCTCGTCGAACAGCGGCACCGCCGCCGCGCAATCCCCGCGGTCGTACTTCATGTACCCGAGCTTGAAGCTCGCGAAGTCTCCCTGCTCGGTCGTCGGGAACGCCTGGGTGACCTGCCGGTACACCACCGCGGCGGTGTCGTAGTCGCCGGTGCGCGCGTGGCACAGCGCGTAGTCGAACCGCTGCTGCGCGGAGCCGCCGGCCGAGGTGGGCGGCCCGAACGCGCTGCGCCACGCGGCGAGCGCGCCGGCGTAGTCGCGCGCGTTGTACCGCACCCGGCCGAGCAGGTCCCACGCAGCGGCGTCGGGCGGGGGCTCGACCGCGGCGAGCGCGTCTCCCAGCGCCTGCGCCTCGGTGGCCCGCGCTCTCTCCGCCAGCGCCGCGAGCCGCTTGCGCGCGAGCGCCCGCCCGTCGGCGGTGCCGAGCTCGGGCACCGGCGCGCCCAGGCCCACGAGCCGGTCGGCGGCCCGCTGGTCCCACCCGCCGGGGCGCGCGTCGAGCCACAGCTCCCGCAGCGCCGCCTTCTCCCCCGCAGGGTCGCCGGCGCGCGCCGCGAGCTCCGCCAGCCAATACCGGGCCTCCGGACCGGCCTCGCTCGGGATCAGCGCCAGCAGGTCCGCGGCCGCCGCCGAGTCGCCGCGGGTCGCGCGGATCTGGCCGCGCAGGAGCTGCACCTCACGCATCGGCGCGCCCGGGAGCACCAGCCCGTCGAGGTCGGCGAGCACCTCGTCCGCGGCGGTCGCGCCGCCGGACGCCCACCGCACCTGAGCCCGCAACAGCCGGCGGTACCCCGCGAGCGGCGTGTCGTCGGGGCCGACCAGCACCGCGTGTGCGCCGCCGAGGTCGCCGCCGCGCCACTTACACGTCGCGATCGCGAGGCGCTCGGCGGTGCCGCTCACCCCGGCGCTGCGCGGGGCGGGGAGCGCTTGCAACACCGCCCGACAGTCGCCTGTCGCCATCGCGTCCGCCACCCCCTCAGGAGAGGCCACGCCCACCACCGACCACCACAGGGCTGCGATCAGAACGAACCTCCGAGCTGCAGGTACAGCGGGTTGGCCCACCCGAACGCGCCGGGCTCGGGCCGGTATCCCCCCTCGGTCAACCCCACGCCGTACCCGACCCTTCCGGTCAGCGCGGAGCTCCACCCGACGATCATCCGGAACGACACCTCGGCCCCGACCCCGACCAGCGGCGCCTCGGTGGCCGCGGCCAGCAGCTCGCGGCCGGTCGGCGGCACGCCGGTGCCGAGCGCCGGGTCGACGAACGCGTTCGCCACGTCCACGAACACCGCGCCCGACACGGTCCGCGCGTAGAACGGCAACGTGCGGGCGCCCCGCTCGATCCGCAACAGGGGTAGGCGGTACTCACCTTCGGCGAGCCAGTACAGGTCGCCGATGTCGAACGCGTACGGGTAGCCGCGCACCATCCGGAACTCGTCCGGGGTGGCGAGGAACCCGGAGTCGCCGATGTTCCCGCCGAGCAGGTAGTTGCCGAAGAAGTCGGTGGTCCCGAGGGACGCCCCGGCGGCCGCCCGCACCGCGACCACGTGGTTGTCGAGGTACGGAACCGTGCGGTACTCGCGCAGCTCGGCGGTGAGCTGCACCTGGGAGAACGGCGCGCGGTCCCCGGTGTCGAGGTCCCGGTCGAAGCTGCCCAGCCACGGCGCGCGGACCGACCCGACGAACGAGAACAGCCGCCCGTCCTCGGTCGAGATCGCGTACGCCGTGGGCTCGGACCACGAGTACCGGTACCCGCCCGACAGCGCGCCCACCGTGCCGACGAACGGGACCGCCGGCCGGTAGGTGTTCGTCGGCAGGTCGAACCGGGGCCGACGGTCGGTGAACGAGTACTGCGCGAACACGGTCGAGCGCAGCCGGTACGGCCAGCTCACCACCGCGTACGCGGTCGACCGCTCCTCCCAGTAGAACGTGGGCGGGTCGGTGGTGAACACCTGGAGGCTGCCGTCGGGCGCGAGCAGCTGCGCCGGATCGGTGAATTGGAGCTGGCCCGTGACCACCGCCTGGGTCGACACCCCGAACGAGTACACCGGCAAGAACCGGTTGATCGTGACCCCGAACGCGCCGCCGAGGTACTGCGCGTCGGTGCGGTACGACAGCGCGGCCCCCCACCCGTACCGGGTGAGCGCGTCGGTCGCGCTGGTCGACAACGTGACCTGCAGCCCGCGGCACAGGCCGGGCAGGCAGGTGCCGCCGAAGTCGGGCCCGGGCTGGTACGGGGTGAGCTGGAAGTACGGCAACACGTACCGCGGCAGCAGCGATCGGCTCGGGTCGTACGCCTTCGGGGTGATGGTGAACGGGTAGTCCTGCTCCTCGCCGAACGCGTCCTCGACGTTCACGTCGCCGAAGTTGTCGAGCACCTCGCCCTGGCGGGCCACCGGCGGCAGCCCGCGCGCGCCAGCGGCGATCGGGTCGGGCACCCCGAACGCGGCCGGGCCGACCCCGGGCACCGCGCCGAGCCCCGTGAACGGCGCGCCGGCGGACGGACGGTCGGGCCGCGCGTCGGCGGGCGGGGTCCAGTGGGCCGTGTCGGCGGCGATCGGCGTTCGCTCGGCCAGCGGCGCCGCGTGGCGGGTCGGGCGCGGGAGCAAGCCGCGGTCGAGGTACTTCGCCGGGTCGAGGTCGAGGATCGCCACGTCCCACCCGTCCTGGCTGTACTGCATGTACGCCATCGCCTTCCCCGACGGGTGCAGCGACGGCTTCACCGCGCCGGTGACCACGTGGGTGACCTGGTACAGCCGCTCGGTGGCGAGCTCGATCGCGTACACGTTGGGCACGCCGCTCCGATCCGAGTCGAAGTACAGCCACTTGCCGTCGTGGCTCCACATCGGGTCGGCGTCGATCGCCTTGTCCATCGTGAGCCGGCGCGCCGGGGCGCCGTCCCGGTCGTACAGCCACAGGTCGCGCTGGCCGTCGGCCCATACCGACAGCGCCACCAGCTCGCCGTCGGGGGAGAACCTCGGGGTCGAGTACTGGGTCTGGTCGTCGTTGGCGGTCAGCGCGGTGCGCCGCCGGTCGACCGTCATCCGCTCGAGCTGGTTGTTCTGTGCCTCGTTGGTCACGTACCACAACTCGGTGCCGTCGGGCGAGAAGTCGGGGTCGCGCGCGCGGGCGCCCGAGGTGAGCGCGGTGGGCGTGCCGCCGAGCGGGTACAGGTAGATGTCCGACCAGGTGTTGAACTGGTTGACCAGGTGCAGCGCGGCGAACACGAACGCCTGGCTGTCGGACCGCCAGGTGAAGTAGCTCGCGCCGTTGTTCTGCAGCAGCAGCTCGGGGGCGTACCCGTCGCCGTCGGACATCCAGATCGCCGAGCCCGTCTGCAGGTCGTAGCAGGACCACACCAGCTTGTCCCCGTCGGGCGAGTACGCGGGCGCCACGCAGCTCGCGCTCGGGTCGCTCACGATCCGGCCGATCGTCTCCCCTTCGGCTCGGATCGCCGCGGCCTGCGCCTCGTACCTCGCGTACGACTCGGCCTTCCATCCTTGGTACAGCGAGTGGAGCGACTGGCCGAACACCCGCTTGGTGGGCAGCCAGAACGGGACCCAACCGCCATAGGTGTGCACCCAGTCGGTGAACACCTGCGGTCCCTTCTGATCGGTGAGGTAGCTGATGAAGTCCTGGCCCCACAGGTACCGCAGGTTCCCGCTCGGCGGAGAGGGCTGGAACCCGTCGAGGTTGCCGATCGGCGGGAACTCGTCGGAGAGGACCGCGGTGCGCTTCAACATCTCGGGCAGGGCGGCGCGCCCGCGGCCGCCGTCGGTGTACCGGGTCTCCTCGAACGTCGCGTAGCCCTCGATCATCCACAGCGGGCTCACGCTGTTGGTGGACGCGACCCGGCCGACCACCGCGCGGGTGGCCCGCACGATGCCGTGGTTCGTGTCCATGTGCAGCACGTGGGTCAGCTCGTGGGTGAAGATCGCCTCGTCCCAGTCCTCGTACAGGTTCAGCACCGAGCCCTCGGTCGGCGCGGTCACGTACACCGTGATCGACGGGTACGGGATCGCGGTGGCGAACCCGTTCGCGGCGTCGGTGCGGTCGACCAGCACGACCTGGATCCGAGGCCGCGGGGTCCACCCGACCTCGGCGGTCATCGTGTCGTAGATCGGCTCGACCCGCTGGGAGAACGCCTCCGCCACCGGCTCCACCCCTTGGTGGAAGTGGATGTCGAAGTGCTCGGTGGACAGCGTCCGCCAGTGCAGCTCGGGGTCGTAGGTCGCGGCCAGCGCGGTCGAGAGGAGCGTGAACATCGAACGGCAGCGTACACCGGGTTCGCGCGACGGCCACCCCAACGTCGCCGAACCGGCGTGGTGCGGCGGTCGCGGGGCAGCTCGGTAGCGGATCGGTGACGGCGGTTGCCCCCGCCGCGCGGGCCGCGTTACCGCCTGACCACCTCCGAGAAGTGCTCCCGGAGCGTGCCCGGAGGCGGACGTGCAATCCGGACCGATCCTGGTCGTCGACGACGAAGACGATCTGCGGAACTTGTTGGACCTGTCGCTGCGCAAGGAAGGCTTCCGCACGTTGGTGGCGGCGTCGGCCCGCGAGGCGCTCGAGCTGCTCGAGACCGAGCGGCCCTCGCTGGTGGTGCTCGACCTGATGTTGCCGGACATGCCCGGCACCGAGGTCTGCCGGCGGATCCGCGGCAACCCGGAGCTGGCGAGCGTGCCGGTGATCATGCTCACCGCCCGCGGAGAGGAGATCGACCGGGTGGTCGGGTTCGAGGTCGGCGCCGACGACTACGTGGTGAAGGCCACGTTCTCGGTGCGCGAGTTCCTGCTGCGGGTCCGCGCGGTGCTGCGCCGCAGCGTGGCCACCGAGCCGCCCGAGTCCGAGCCGCAGGCGGTCGAGGGGAGGCTGTTGTTCGGCCCGCTCGCGCTGGACCTCGAAGGACACCGGGTGTACGTCGAAGGCGATGAAGTGCTGCTCACCGCCACCGAGTTCCGGCTCCTCCACACGCTGGCCGCGCGCCCGGGGCGGGTCCAGAGCCGCGGCACGCTGCTGCAGGACGTGTGGGACATGCCGCCCGACATCAACACCCGCACGGTCGACACCCACGTCAAGCGCCTGCGGGAGAAGCTCGGGGCGGCCGCGAACTACCTCGAGACCGTGCGCGGCGTCGGCTACCGGTTCAACGCGAGCCCGCGCCCGTAGCCGGAGCCTCCGATGTCGCTGAGCGAGCGGCTCACCCTGTCCACGCTCGCCACCGTGGTGCTCACGACCGTGCTCGTGAGCCTGGTGGGGCGGTGGTTGCACGGCCCGGGGCTGGTCGCGGTGCAGGCGGTCGCGGCGGCGCTGTCGTTCGCGCTCGCGTCGGTGGTGGTGAAGTGGAGCGTGCGCGAGCCGCTGTGGGGTGAGGTCGAGCGGCTGACCGGCATCGTCCGCGGCCGCACCGAGCCCCACAGCGTCCCGATCGACCCCGATCTCGACTCGGTGCGGATCGCGCTGGCCGAGCGGATCGCCGAGCTGCAGGGGGCGGTCGAGCGGATGAACCGGGGCGCGCGCATCGCCGCCGAGGTGCTCGAGACCTCGCCGTTCGGCACCGCGCTGGTCGACGCCGAGGGGCGGATCTTCGACGCGAACCCGATGTTCCGCCGGATGTTCCGCCTGCGGGGCGAGCCGGTGGGGCGGCGGCCGATCGAGGTGGTGCCGGTGGCCGAGGTGCACGAAGTGGTCGAGGAGGCGCTCGCCGGGCGCACCGCCGAGATGCCGTTCCTCACTGCGTCGCAGGACCTGGTCGCCCGGGCCCAGCCGCTGACCGGGGGCCGCGCGATCGTCCGGATCGAGGACGTGACCGTGCTCAAGGAGGCCGAGCGATCGCGCACCGACTTCGTGGCGAACGTGTCGCACGAGCTGCGCACGCCGATCGCGGCGATCATGGGGTACCTCGAGCTGCTGGAGGCCGAGCGGAGCCGGCTACCGGAGGACGTGACCGTGTTGGTCGACACGGTCGAGCGCAACGCGCGGCGGCTGCGCGACCTGTTCGAGGACCTGCTCCGGCTGCACCGGATCGAGGCCCGGCGACGCGAGCTGCCGCTCGAGCGGCGCAAGCTCCGGCAGCTGCTGGAGGACGCGGTCGGGCCCACCCGCGACCGGGCGCGGATGCGGAACCAGGAGCTCGAGCTCGAATGCCCGGCCGAGCTCGACGGCCTGGTGAACCCCGAGGCGCTCACCGCGATCGTCGGCAACCTGGTGTCGAACGCGTCGGCGTACTCGACCGACGGCGGCCACGTGCGGGTGGTGGCGGTGCGCGAGCCCGACGGGCAGGTGCGGATCGACGTGCGCGACGACGGGATCGGGATCGCCGAGCGGCACCACGAGCGGGTGTTCGAGCGGTTCTACCGGGTCGACGAGGCGCGCAGCCGGCGGATCGGAGGCACCGGTCTGGGCCTCGCGATCGTGAAGCACTACGCGCTGGCCTCGCGGTGCAACGTCACGCTGAAGAGCAAGGAAGGGGAGGGGAGCACGTTCACCGTACACCTCCCGTCGAGCTGACCCCGCGCGGACGGGGGCACGCGGGTCGCCCGTCCGAGGGGGGCACCCGGCGGGCCGAGGGGGTCGCCGCGTCGTACACCTGCACGCCGTCGATCCACGTCGAGGTGACCTGCACCTCCGCCAGCTCGTCGACCGGGATCGCGTACGGGTCACGGTCGAGCACGATCAGGTCGGCCCACTTTCCTGGGGCGAGCGTGCCGAGCTCGCCCTCCGAGAACGACGCCCGCGCCCCGTCGGAGGTGTACGCCGCGATCGCGGTGTGCAGGTCGACCGCCTCGTCCTGGTTGAGCACCAGCGCCGCGTCGCGCCACGGGTTCTTCCGGCGCACCATCACCTCGATCGCCTCGAACGGGTTCTGCGAGGTGACCGACCAGTCCGAGCCGCCGACCAGCACCGCCCCGGCCCGGTCGAGCGACCCGAACGGGTACAGCCGATCCGAGCGCTCCTCACCGACCACCGGCCAGGTCAGGTCGCGCACGTAGCTGTCGGGGTACGCCCACAGGGCCTGTACGTCGGCCAGCACCCCGAGCGAAGTGAACCGGTCGAGGTCGTCGGGGTGCACGAGCTCGAGGTGGGCGGCGAGGGGGCGCCGATCGCGCTCGCCGTTGGTGTCCACCAGCGTCTGTACCGCGTCGAGCAGCTGCCGCACCGCGCCGTCGCCGATCACGTGTGCGTGGAGCTGTAGCCCGGCGTCGTCGAGCGCGAGCACGTCGTCGATCAGCCGCTGATGCTCGAACACCGGCGCGCCGTTCGTGCCGTCGACGTACGGGTCGACGAGCACCCCGGTCCCGGTCTCGATCACCCCGTCGAGGTACAACTTGCCGGCGTTCACCTCGAGCCGCTCGCTCGCGTACTGGTCCCGCAGCGCGACGATCACGGGCGCCGGGTCCGGGTCCGCCGCGTCGACGTACGCCGCGCCGTGCACCCGCACCGTCAGCTCGCCCGCCCGATCGGCGCGCAGGTACCCGTCGAGCATCCACGGCTCGACCATCGCGTCGACCACGTTGGTCACGCCGTACCGGTTCGCCTCGCGCTGGGCGTCGCGCAGCCCCTGGTCGACCAGCGCGGTCGAGTAGGGCGGCAGGTGCGCCTCGACCAGCTCCATCGCGCCCTCGAGCAGCAGCCCGGTGGGCTCGCCCTCCGGGTCGCGGACGATCTCGCCGTCTTCGGGGTCGGGCGAGCTCGCGTCGATCCCGGCGAGGGACAGCGCGAGCGAGTTCACCACCGCCGAGTGGGCGTCGGCCGAGTACAGGTACACCGGCCGGTCCGACACCATCCCGTCGAGCGCGGCCCGGTCGATCGAGCCGAGGAACGTGGTCAGGTCCCACCCGCCGCCCTGGACCCACGGCTCGTCGGGGTTCGCCGCAGCCCAGTCCACCACCCGCCGGGTGAACGCCTCCACCGTGCGGGCCGAGTACAGGTCGACCAGCAGCAGGTCGGCGCCGCTCCACAGCAGGTGGTTGTGGGCGTCGGTGAACCCGGGCAGCACCGTCGCGCCGTCGAGCGCGATCCGCCGGGTGTCCGGGCCCACGAGCGCCTCGGCGCCCTCGTCGTCGCCGGCGTAGATCACCCGCCCGCCCGACACCGCGAGCGCCGACACCACCCCGAGGGACGGGTCCATCGTGTCGATCGCGCCGTCCACCCACACCACGTCGGCGGGGGCGGGCCGGTGACACCCGAGCGCGACCAGCCACATCGGTCCTCCGAAGGGACACGATACCGCGCCGCGGGCGTCTCGTGGGACACTCGGGCTCGGAGGGCAGATGCGATTCGGCTGGCTCCCGTGGCTGGTGGCGGCGTGCGCGGGCGACAAGCCCACGGGCGACACCACGGTGAACGACGACCTCGACGGCGACCACTTCCACGGGGCGAACGACTGCGACGACTCCGACCCGACCGTGTACCCGGGCGCCCCCGACCCACCGTACGACGGGGTCGACTCGGACTGCGCCGGCGACTCCGACGAGGACGCCGACCGCGACTCGTACGACCGCGACGTGGACTGCGACGACGCCGCGCCGGCGGTGAACCCGGGCGCGGTGGAGGTCTGCAACGGGGTCGACGACGACTGCGACGGCGCGAGTGACGGCCCTGACGCGGCCGACGTGGCCGCGTACTACCCCGACCTCGACGACGACGACTACGGCGACGGGGCCGCAGGCCCGCTGTACGCGTGCGAGCTGCCGAGTGACGGCGCGATCGAGCCCACCGACTGCGACGACACCGACGCGGACGTGCACCCGAACCAGGCCGAGCTGTGTGACGGAAAGGACAACGACTGCGACACCTCGGTCGACGAGGACCTGCCGACCACGGCCTCGTGGCCCGACGGGGACGGGGACGGGAGCGGCGACGCCGCGGCGCCCGCCACCTACAGCTGCTCCGGGCCCGGCCCCGGCGCCGCGGGGAACGCGCTCGACTGCGACGACGGCGACCCCTCCACCTACACCGGCGCCCCCGACGTGCCGTGTGACGGGGTCGACAACGACTGCGACGCCGCCGCCGACGAGCCCGGGGTGGTGGAGGTCGACGGGGTGGCCCAGCCCGACCTCGCCACCGCGCTCGCGGCGGCGGGGCCCGGGTCGGTGATCGGGCTGTGTGAGGGCCGGTACGACGCGGTCGGGCTGGTGGTCTCCACCGCGCTGACCGTGTCGGGCGCCGGCAGCGGCCTCACCGTGCTCGACGGCCTCGGATCGGGCGCGGTGCTCGAGGTGGCCGTGTCCGGAGTGACCCTGTCCGGCCTCGGGCTGACCGGCGGCCAGGGGCACCCCGACGGCGCCGGCACCACCCGCGGCGGCGGGCTGTACGTGCACCCCGGGGTCACGCTGTCCGCGGTCGACCTCGCGGCGGACCACAACCGGGCAGGGGAGGGCGGCGGGGTGTGGCTCGGCGACGGCGCCAGCCTCACCTGGCTCGGCGGGTCCGCGTCGGACAACGTGGCAGACGACGCGCTCGCCGACGTGTTCTCGGTCGGTGGCGGGGTGTACGCCGCCGACGGCGCCGAGCTGTACCT
Source organism: Myxococcota bacterium (assembly GCA_040080105.1). Taxonomy (GTDB): domain Bacteria; phylum Myxococcota_A; class UBA796; order UBA796; genus JACKER01. The sequence goes on along the minus strand of JBEBJC010000248.1, from coordinate 68 downwards.
CGACCAGGTGGAGATCGCGCGGAACGTGGGGGCGCGGTGTGGCGGGGTGCGGATCGGCGAGCTCGGGG
>JBEBJC010001330.1:0-2082 GCA_040080105.1 Myxococcota bacterium | reverse complement strand
TCTTGTCGAAGACCATGGCCGGGTACAACCTGCCCGGCCAGTTCGCGAAGATCGTCACCGGCGGGCTGTCGGCCGGGCTCGGGGCCCATTGGGACCAGCGCCCGGCGCGCGCGTGGTTCCAGCGGTGGTGGTCCACGCGCGGCATGGGGGTCCTGGGCGCGATCGACGCCGCGCGGGGCGCCCTGCGCACGCTCCAGCGCGACGTCGACGCGTGGGCCGAGCGCGAGGTCGTGCTGCGCGAGCGCGAGGGGGAGGAGCGCACGTTCGAGGCGGGTCGGCTCGGAGAGTTCCGCGCGCGCGCCGACCAGCTGGTGGTCGAGCTGCGGCGGGGCGGGTTCACGTCGTGACGTAGCGGTCGACGAACTCGGGCAACATCCGGCGCCAGGTGGGCCAGTCGTGGTCGGCGTCCGGTCCCCACAGCTCGACCCGGTTCCAGATCCCCTTCGCGCCGAGCACACCCGCCATCCGGAAGCTGTTCGGCGGGTTGTCCCACGGCCCGCGGCCGACGCCGAGCACGAACTTCGACCGGTGCAGCTGGTCGAGCTGGTCCGACGGGCCGAGGTTCGGCAGGAAGTCGAGCGGGTGGTTGAAGTAGAAGTCGTCGTCCCGGTGGGGGCCGAGCCACTTCGTGAGGTCGAACGTCCCCGACATCGTGAGCGCGAGATCGAACCACTCCGGGTGCTTCGCCACGAGGTTCACCGCGTTGAACGCCCCGAGCGACGCCCCGGCCGCGGCGAACTTCACCTCGGTGTCGGCGCAGTCGTGCCGGATCATCGGGAGCACCTCGCGCGCGAGGTACTCGGTGAACCGGCCCTGGAGCCAGGTCTTCTTCCGCGGCGAGGCGTCGGTCGAGATCCACCCGTCGCGGTTGATGTTGTCGACCGTGTACACCTTGATCCGACCGGCGTCGATGTGGTGCGACAGCGCGGAGATCATCAGGAACCGCTCGTGCTCGAGGAAGTCGCCGCCGCCGGTCGGGAACAGCACCAACGGCTTGCCGAACCACCCGAAGCGCGCCATGGGCATCTCCCGGTCCAACGCCGGACTCCGCCACGACCAGATCTCCCGATCCATCTCACCCCCCACCGAGCCGCACACCGAGCGGGATCGGTACCGCGGGCGAGGCCCCTGGTCGAGGCCCGGAGGACCCGGTAAGAGGGCGGCCTCGGAGGAACCCATGGAACGCGTGCCGGAGGTGTGGATCGACCGGGAGCGGATCGCGGAGCGGGTCGCGCAGCTCGGCGCCGAGATCCGCGCCGCGTACGGTCCGGACACCACGCTCACCGTGGTCGGCGTGCTCAAGGGCAGCTTCCTGTTCATGGCCGACCTGGTGCGCGCGATCGACGGCCCGGTGGTGTGCGAGTTCCTCGGGGTGTCGAGCTACGTGGGCACCCACTCGTCGGGCGCGGTGATGATCACCCAGGACCTGAAGGCGGACGTCTCGGGTCGACACGTGGTCCTGGTCGAGGACATCGTGGACACGGGCCTGACGCTCGAGTACCTGCGCCGCACGCTCGAGGCGCGCAACCCCGCGAGCCTGCGGGTGGTCGCGCTGCTCGACAAGCCCTCCCGGCGGAAGGTCCAGGTGCAGGTCGACCAGGTGGGGTTCGAGATCCCCGACCTGTTCGTGGTCGGCTACGGCCTCGACCTCGACCAGCTGTACCGGAACCTGCCGTACATCGGCGTGTTCCGGTAGGTCACACCGTGAGCCCGGTCTCCGCGACGTGGTGCTTCACCGCGGCGATCCGCTCGGCCCAGGCCTCGGGGGCGCCGATCAACACGAGGCTGCCCGCGTGGTCACACCCGGCGCGCAGGCTGGCCTGCAGGACGCCGAGCCCCTCGGTCTCGGGAGACGCCGACACCGACACCGACGACGGCAACACCAGCCGGGCCAACGCCAGCGCGCGCAGGTGATCGGTGGCGGTGTTCGCGACGGCGCCGAACGCCCCGCTCCCCTCGGCCGCCCACACCCGCACCGAGGTGAGCCCGGGGAGCTCGCGCAGCCGCAGCAGCGTGCCCACGAGCTCCTCGTCGGTCTCGCCCTGGCCCACCGCCACCGACGCCGCGATCGCGACCCCCGCC
>JBEBJC010001329.1:0-2083 GCA_040080105.1 Myxococcota bacterium | reverse complement strand
TGTATAAGAGACAGGGGTGAGGGGGAGCCCGGGCACAGGCCCGGCCTCCGCCCGTCAGCTCTTGTGGCGGCGCCGCTCGTCCGCCGGCGGCGGCTCCGGGGGCAGGCGCAGCTGCACCCGGGTAGACCCCGCGATCGCCCAGCACGTGTCCAGGTGGCAGCTCACCCGCAGCCGGCCGTCGGCCTTCGTCTCCAGGATCCCCACCGGCAGCCAATCCTCGGCCGCGAGCGCCCGCTCGAGCGCCGCGTCGGTCATCGCCACCACCTCGGGGTACAGCTGGACCCGCACGATCTTCACGCCGCTCTTCCGGTCGATCCCGTACAGCAGCCCGTTCTTCAGCCGCGACGCCACCGACGGGGTCCGCTGCGCCGCGGCGGTGCGGTCCACCGCCACGTCGTCCTGGGCCAGCGCAGGACCGAGTCCGAGCACCCACAAGCTCGCCCAGATCATCGGGCCTCCCCCGCGATCCGCTAACCGCCCGCGACCTCGATCGTCGACGACGGGCCCGGCACGGCCGCCCCGACCCCGTAGCGGATCCCCACCTCGCGCGCCGCCTGCAGGTCGGTCTCCGCGTCGAGTCGGAGCGCGACGATCTCGGCGCCCAACACCGCGCACAGCTCCACGAACCGCGCCAGGCTCGACCGCTTGTGCCGGGACGTGCCGATGTCGACCACCAGCGAACCGTCGAGCACCACCCACTCGGGCCGGATCAAGATCAGCGCCTCGAGGCACGCCCGCCCGAGGTCGGACACCTCGAGCGCGACGGTGAGCCCGAACTCGCGCAGCGGGACCAGCCGCTGCGCCACGATCGACGGGTTCCCGGTGAGGTACTGGTCGTCGATCGCGAGGGTGACCATCGACGGGTCGAGCCGCGGGGGGAGGGTCGCTCGGATCGACACGGTGGGCTGCTCGAGCACCGTGCCGGGGAACAGCGCGACCTGCACCGGCAGGTCGGGCGTCGCCACCGCCAGCCCGCGCTCGACCCATGCGAGGTCGAGCGGGCCGTGGGTCGCCCGGTGGGTGGTGACCACCACCGCTTGCTCGTCGGGCAGGTCGGGCACCAGCAGCCGCCGGACCGGCGCCCCGTGGTTCAGCTCGCGCACCTCGAGCGCGCGGTGCAGCAGCGGACCGGGGTTCGGCGCGGGGCCGCCGACCTCCACCGTCGCCTCCTGGCCCGAGCGGTCGACCAGGCGCACCTGGTCCTTGCCCCCTCGCTTGCTCCGCCGCAGGCCCTCCTGGGTCGCCTCGACCACGTCCTGCAGCCGCGACATCGACGCGTCGAGCCGCCGCACCCCGATCGACAGCGTGAGCGACGTGTCGTCGGGCAGCCGCACCCGCTCGCGCACCTCGAGCCGGATCCGGTGCGCGACCTCCACCGCCTCGAACGTGCGGGTGTGCGGCAACAACACCAGGAACTCGTCGCCGCCGACCCGCGCCACCGTGTCGCGCCCGCGCAGGCACCGGTTCAACACCTCGGCCAGCCGCCGCAGCACGTCGTCGCCGGTCGACATCCCGAACTGGTCGTTGATCCGCTTGAAGTCGTCGCAGTCGACCAGCAGGGCGACCAGCGGCCCGCCCCCGCGCTCGCGCCCCGAGCTCTCGCGCAGCAGCACCCGCTCGAGCCCGCGGCGGTTCAGCAGGTCGGTCAGCGGGTCGCGCATCGCCCACCGCGCCAGCCGGTCGAGCGCGCGCGCGATCGCGAACCCCGAGCGCAACACCCGCACGAGCAACGCCGGGTCGCGCTCGGTCGGGCGCACCACGTCGTCCCACACCGGGCCCGTGACCCCGGCGGTCATCGCGATCAACGCGGCGTTCGGCGCGAGCCGCCGCAGCTCCTCGCCCGCCGCGTCCCACCCGCCGGGGGCCGCGCCAGCGCCGGCGACCACCACCCCGAACGAGGCCGCGGCGAGCACCCCGAGCGCGTCGGACAGGTGGGTCACGTCGACCGGCGGCCCCTCTGCGGGGCACACCGCGCGGTACGCCCCGGAGAAGGCGACGACGTCGTCGACCGTCAACCCGACCAGCAGCAGGCCGGAGCTCACTACGCCGTCGCGCCGACCGCGACGACCGTGACGTTGTCCTC
>JBEBJC010000247.1:0-9957 GCA_040080105.1 Myxococcota bacterium | reverse complement strand
GTCTCGCGCGGTGGCGGGGCGACCGGTTCGCGCCGCCCGCGCAGATCGCCGCTGCGGTGGTGCTCGCGGTGGCTGTGGCGCACGCGGCGGTCACCGGCGCGCCGACCGCCGGGGGGCTCGCGCTGGTCGGCGCCGTCGCGTGTGGTCGGCACGCGCTGCGCGGCCGGACCGACGACCTGCTGGTCGGGGTCGCGTTGCTCGACGCAGCCGCGATCGTGCTCGCCCTCGACGTGGGGTGGACCGATCCGTTGCCGTACGTCGCGCCGGTGAGCCTGTCGGCGCTGGTGGTGGCGCAGCGACTCCGCGGGACGATGCAGCCTACGGCGCTGTCGGCGCTGCGGTATGCCGCGGCGGGCGCGCTGTACCTGACCTGCTTCGGGCAGGCGGTCGGCGACCCTCGGTACACCTCGGTGCTGGTGTTGCTGGCGTTGGTCGGGGTGGGCGCGGGGGAGGCGCTGCGGGTGAAGAGCTTCCTGCACCTCGGGCTCGGGTTCCTCGGCGCTGCCCTCGGGTGGAACCTGATCCGGTTCGGGCTCGACCACAGTCAGTTCTGGGCGTTGTACCTGACCGGGCTCGGAGTGACGGTGCTCGGGTCGATGGTGGCGCTCACGCTGCACCGGGAGCGGGTCGGGGCGCTGCGGGCGCGGGCGCGGGCCCACGTGGCGGCTTGGGAGTAGACGGGGCTCGCCGTCGGTGATCGAACCTGCGATGCTCGCGACCTGCGGGGAGTTGCACCCGAGCCCCTGTTGTACTGGAGGTTGTTTGGCCGACGAGCGGTACCCGTATCCGGAGCGCCAGGTGCCACCGATGCCCGAACGGTCGCTCCGGTCCCGACCGGGTCGGTTCGCGGGCTTCGTCTCGAGCACGCTCGGGGTGATGAACCTGATGGGAATGCTCGCGTTCCGGTACCCGACCTGGTTCACCACCCCGGACCTGAGGTATCGCTACGACGTCGATCTGCTGCGGGTCGTGCTGCAGGTGTGCCTGCTGCTGTCGCTGTCGTTCGGGACGTACACGTTCGTCGTCGGAGAGCGGCGGCGGTACGGCGCGGTCGGGATCACCACGACGATCCTGGCGCTCGCCATCGGCGGGTTCTCGCCGGAGCCGGGAGAGGTCCTGCGCGAGGCCGCGCCCACGCTCGGGTTCGACTGGCTCGTGCTCGACCTGCTCGGCTCCGCCCTGGTGTTCGCGACGATCGAGAAGGCGTGGCCGAAGGTGAAGAACCAGGTCCTGCTCCGGCCCTATTGGCGCCTCGATCTCGCGTTCTTCGTCCTGAATCACCTGGCGATCGGCGCGCTGATGTTCGCGGGCAACCACTTCGCTCCCGCGGTGTTCGGCTGGGCGACCAACGCCACCGTGCAGGCGACGATGCGCGCGATGCCGGTGTGGGCGCAGGCGGCGGTGCTCGTGCTCGCCGCCGACCTCGTGCAGTACTGGGTGCACCGCGCGTTCCACGAGGTCCCGTTCCTCTGGCGGTTCCACGCCGTGCACCACAGCACGCTGTACATGGACTGGCTGGCGGGCTCGCGCACCCACTTCGTCCAGGTCCTCGCGGACCGCACGCTCGTGATGGTCCCGCTGTGGCTGCTCGGGCCCGACCCCGGGGCGCTGAACGCGTACGTCGTCATCGCGGGGTTCCAGGCGGTGTTCGTCCACGCCAACTTCGGCGCGGACTTCGGCTTGTTGAAGCGGTTCGTGGTGACCCCGCAGTTCCACCATTGGCACCACAGCTCGGAGGCGCCCGCGATCGACACGAACTACGGCGTACACGTGACGCTGTACGACCGGCTGTTCGGGACGTACCACCTCCCCGACGACCGGTGGCCGGCCCACTACGGGACGGTCTCGCCGATCCCCGACCACCTGCTCGGACAGCTGGTCTACCCGTTCGTTCCGCCCGCGTTGCACCCGAAGGGTCGCGACGCGTCGGAGGGGTGAGCCTCGTCGAACGTGCTCGTGGCGAGGCGGAGCTTCTAGTCTAGTCGGTGACCGGGAGCGCGCGCCCCTTCCGCCCGCCATGTGGCGGCGTCGCTGGCGTCGTCTCGAGCAGCCGCGTCGCGAGATCGATGCTCCGATCGACGAGCTCGCGCGAGCCCAGCGCGAGGGCCTCGCTCGCCTGGACCACGGCGATGTTCCGCTCCATGTCTTCGGCGCTCCAACCCCGTGAGTGCGCGATGTACGGGAACTGCGGGAACTGGCACCCGAGCTCGCCGAAGAACCCGAGCAGCTGACCGGCCACGGCCTGCACGTTGTCCTGGCCACCGGTGATGATCGCGCCCACGACCTTGTTCTGCAGGAGAACGCGGTTGGCGATCGTCACTTGGTTCTGGATGCAGTTCATCCGCTCGACCATCTTGAAGTACAAGCTGCTCGGAGCGCCCCACCGGATGGGGGTCGCGACCAGGAACACGTCGCCCCAGTGAACCAGCGCCTCGTACACCCGATCGAGTTGATCGTTCGGGTCCATCTGCGTGATCGAGCACGGCCACGTGCACGCGCGGGCCGCCTTCGAGTAGAAGCCCTCACACGCGCGGAACGACAGCTCGCGGAGCCGGATCGACCGGGTCTCGTGCCCTTGGGCCGCGGCGTGCGCGAGCGCGGTGTCGAGCAACGCCTCGGACGTAGAGAACCGCGGGTAGGTGGCGCTCATCGCCGTGGTCGAGATGCCGACCACCCGTACCTTCCCTGGGGCGCGCTCGAGCGGCCGCGCCAGCGGGTGTGGCGTGTGGGGCTTCTTTGCCCGCTTCTTGTGGGGCTTCGGACTCACCAGCACCCGACCGTCGTGCACCTTCACGTGGTAGGCGGGGACCACGTCCTCCTCGAAGCCGCGCTCCCCCTCGCCGCCGATGCGGTGAAACCTCCACTGGTGCCAGGGGCACGTGATGTACTCGCCGTCGAGCGTCCCCTTGCCGAGGGGGCCCCCCGCGTGGTTGCACGCGCCGTGGATCGCGCCGAACACGCCATCCTTGTAGCTCAGCGCGACACGGGTGTTCGCGACGACGACTTGCTGCACCTCGCGCTGGCCGAGTTCGTCGACCGCCCCCACGTCCACCCAGTCTTCGCCGCTCATGTGCGCCCCCTCCCTGGCTACTCGATGCGGCGGACGTCGACGAAGTGCGTGTCCGAACGCTCCGTCCCGGTGTACGGATGCCCGCCGGCAGTGACGTAGGGCGCGTTGTCCTGCGTGTTCGTCGTGCGCAACACGGCCACGAGCTTGCCGGACTTCCCGCCTTGGAGAAGCTCGATCACGCCGACGCCCGGGCAGCTGCCCTGCGCCGCGTGTGGCGCCGTGATCGGCGTCGGCCCCCGCAACGCGACGAACAGATAGTCTCCGTCAGGGGCGCGCGCCATCAGGTCCGGTGCTACGTCGTTCGTGACGAGGCCGGGGGAGTCGCTCACGCTCGCCGCCCCACACGGCCCGACCCCGCTGCCCTTCCCGTCCAGGGAGACCAGGTCGTAGCTGCCGATCGACTTCACCACCCCGTGGGCCTGGATCACCTCGACCTTGTTGCCGATCCGGTCGCCGACGTGGACGTACTTCTCGTCGGTCGTCGCCACGACCCCGTGCGAGTCGCGCCGGGTGGTGATTCCCGGGATCTGACCGGTGAGGTTCGACGCCGGACCCACGAGGTTCCCGTTGGTCGCCGTGTTGTTCGCGCCCTTGATCACGAGCTGGGGTGCAGGAACGTTCTCGGCGTTTGCTGCTGGAGCGAGCGGGAACGCGGCGTGGTCGACCGAGTACACGCCGAACGTGGACTGGGTCAGTCCGGCCGCGCTCGCAGACACGCCGCTGTCGAGGTAGATTCGCCCGTTGGCCTGGGCCCCCGCACAACCGGCGCCGTTGATCACCTGGTTGCCGTACTCGCCGACCACCGCCATCGGGGTTGCGCTCGAGTCCACCACCAACAGCCCGCCACCAGCCAACGTGACGTACACGAGGGCGTTGTCGTTCGCCGGGATCGGGCACAGGATCGCGTTGTTCGTCCGTCCGCCCATCGACCCGTTCGGGCCGCTCGGGCAGCCGTTCTCCTTGCACTTTCCGTTCGGGGTGAGGTCCCCGAAGTCCGGGTTACCCGACTGAACCGTGCCGAGCATCGGGTTTCCCGCCGAGTTCGTGCCGACGTACACCTTGGGGCCCTCGACGATGATCTGCGACTTGCCCACGCCGATCGCGGCGTCCATCGCGTAGGTCAGATCGACGATGTTCCCGTCCACGTCGCGGGTCACGTCGATCCGCTCGACGATCTTGCCATCGAGGTTGCACACGAGGATCGCCAACCCGTCGTACCGCCAGAAGCTCATGTGGTTCGACAGGCCGGTCGCGGTCTTGATCGCGCGGAACAGGCCCACCGCCTCCTTCGTGTCGGCGTCGACGATGCCGACCATCCCGCCGCCGGGGGAGAAGAAGCTGAGCAACGCGTACTTCTGCTGAGGGTCGATGAACGAGGAGTGCAGGCGTCCGGTGGCGGGGCGAGTGTTGCCGGTCGGTTGCCCGAACTCGTCCATCTCGACCAGGCTCGACGGGAACAACAGGTTCACGTCGCACGGAGCCGCGGTCCCGGCGCACGGGAGGGGAGCCGCGGCCGGACCCCCGCCGAGCTGATCGAGGACGTCCTCGCTGTCCCAGATCCACAGCCAGCTGCCGTTCACGCCGAGCGAGGCCGACCCGGCGACGCTGTTCGACTGATCCGACGCCCACAACTCGTAGTGAGTGGGGTTCGGCGGCACTCCTGGAGGGGGCGCACCCCACGCGAGGGTCGAGCCTGTGATCCCCAGCGCACCCACCACGAACCAGTTCGTCACTTCGTACCTCCCGCCTGGCCGGCGGTGCAACGTACCAGACGCACCGGCGATGGGCGCGGCTCCTGGGAGGTTACACCGACATCCGAGGCTGGCTCGGCGTCGTTGAAGGTGTCACCGGGCCACGAGGTGGAGATCAGGGCACCTCGAATCGGCACGCGCCGTCGGCGGCCACGTCGTACCGGACGGCCACCTGGCCCTCGACCCCGTGGTGACGGAGCGAGTCGGGGAGCTTCAGCTCGGGCATCGTGCACCGCGGCCGATCCACCTCCGGCCTGGCCGACGCGGAGCGCTGCAGCACGGCGGCCGAGCGCAGGTCGAGGTCGGCGAGGCCGATACCGTCCCCGACGCCGTCCAGCGCGATGTCGCCGAGCACGCTCTGGAGGATCGACCCGTCCCCGCCGGACCCGATCAGCGACAGGACGCCGGCCGCGAGCAGGTAGTGGATGGTCGCTTCCGGGTCCCTTCGCCCGCCGATGGCATCGAACATGCCCCGGACCCTAAGCGCACGCCGGGTGGAGGTCCTGCATCGAGGTGTGACGGACGCGGACCCTCGGTCGGCCCGCCGGCGGAGGGTTACCCTCCGACCCGAGGTGAACGATCGACGCCCCCATCGACGAAGTACTCGACCACTGGTTCGGCTCGTGGTCGGACGCCGACCCGCTGCCCGAAGGCGGCCCACCGCAGTTCGCCCTGTGGTGGCGAGGGGGACCGGCGGTCGACGAGGAGCTGCGCCGGCGGTTCGGCGAGCTGCACGCGGCGGCCCTGTCCGGCGAGCTCGACCCGTGGGCGGTGACCCCGCGCGGGACGCTCGCCCTGGTGATCGTGCTCGACCAGCTGTCGCGCAACCTCGGGCGAGGGTCGGCCGCGATGTTCACCAGCGACGCCCGCGCCCGCGCCCTGGTCCGGTCGTCGCTGGCTCGCGGCGACGAGGCACACCTCGCGCCGATCGAGAGGTACTTCCTGTACATGCCGCTGATGCACAGCGAAGACCTCGCGGACCACGAGCTGGCCCTCGACCGGTTCGGCGCGCTGCAGGCCGAGACCGCCCACACGGCGCGGGCCTCGGTGTATGCCGGCGCGCTCGACTACGAGCGCCGCCACCGGGACATCGTCGCGAGGTTCGGTCGCTACCCCCACCGCAACGCGCTGCTCGGACGGGCGAGCACCGCCGAGGAGCAGGTGTTCCTGACCGAGCCCGGGTCGTCCTTCTGACCGCAGGTGAACCGGCTACCGCGCGTTCGGGGTCGCCCACTCGCCCGAGCTGGTGAGCGCCGCCGCGATCAGCGTGTTCGTGCCGACCCACCCGTCGCCCACCAGCGAGCGCGACACGCCGGACACCGCGCCGGTCGCGTCGTAGGTCACCGTGCCCGCGACCGTGGCGGTGGCGTTGCGCACGGCGAGCGTGTCGCCCGAGTTGTTCAGGGCGAGCGCCGTGCCGTAGAACGCGGCCGGGTGAACGTCGGGGTGGGACCACCCGCTCGCCGTCCCGCGACCGATCACCGCGAGCCCGCCCGGCTGCACCACCACCGACGCGTCGACCGTCCCGAGGTTCGCCGCCGCGTCGACCACCACCAGCCCGGCGAGGTCGACCGCCGTGGCGCTGGCGTTCTGCACCTCGAACCACTCGCACCCGTCGTCCGCGCACCACGAAGGGTTGGCCATGAACTCGGTGATCACGAGGTCTCCGGCCACGAGCTCCGCCGCGGCGCGCACCGGGGGCGGGGGCGGAGGGGCCGCGACCGCGTCGACCGCGGCGGCCGCGTCGACCAGGCCGAACCCGTAGTCGGCGTCGTACCCGGCGTCGCCGAGGTCCACCGCGGTGGAGGTGAGCGCCTCGTACACCTGGTCGCGGGTCGCGCCCTCCGCCACCAACAACGCCGCCACCCCCGACACGGTGGCCGTCGCCATCGACGTGCCGATCAGGAAGTAGTCGGTGAGGTACGCCCCGTCGGGCGTGCCCGGCACGCCGAGCCAGTACATCCACGTCTCGGCGAGCACCCCGTCGACCATGCCGTTGCGGTCGAAGTCGTACGGGACCCCGCCCGGAGCCACCACGTCGAGGCCGGGGCCGCGGTTCGAGTAGTCGGCCAGGACCTCGTCCGGACCGATCGCCCCGACCGAGATCACCGTGTCGAACGCCGCCGGGTACCCGAGGAAGTGCGAGTTTCCGTCGTTGCCTGCGGCCGCGATCAGCACCACGCCATGGTCGGCGGCGTACTGGCACGCCTCCTCGATCACCGCCGCGTACAGCGAGCTCCCCCAGCTCATGTTGATCACGTCGGCGCCGTTGTCGGTGGCGTACCGGATCGCGTCCGCCAGCGACGCGCTGTCCCCTCCGGCCTGGCCGAGGGCGCGGATCGGCAGGATCGACGCCTCCGGGGCGATCCCGGCGGAGCCCACCCCGTTGTCGGCGCGCTGGGCGATGGTGCTGGCGACGTGGGTGCCGTGGCCCACGTCGTCGTACTGGATCACGAACTGGGCCCCGTTGGGCAGCGGGACGGGCTGGACCGGCAGGTACTCCTTCGCCGGCAGCAGGTGCTCGATCCCGTCGGCGGTGGGGATCCCGAGGTCGGCGGTGCGGATCACGCCAGTGTCGATCACCGCGACCACCGCGCCCGCGCCGCGGTTGTGCGCCCACGCCTCCGCGACGTGCAGGGCCGGGTGGTGCCACGCGTACGGGTACGCCGGGTCGGCCGACTGGGGGTAGAACATCACCACCGGCTCGACCCACGCGACGCCGGGCAACAGGCCGAGCCCGGCGACGCTGTCCACGCCCGCGTCGGTGTCGAACCGGAACGTGCCGGCGGCGGCGGTGGCCACGAGCTCGGACGCCCCGAGCCCGGCGAGCGCGTCGACCACCGCCGGGTCGTCGAGGGCCGCGTCGTCGGCGACCCGCAACACGTAGGCGCCCGCCAGCAGCGCCGGCCCGTCCTGCAGCGGCAGCTCCGCCTCCGCTGGGGCGTCGCCCACCAGCAGCCCGTCGGGCGGGCCTGCGACACCGGGCACCGGGAGCGGGGTGGGGGCACACGCGACGAGGGACACCAGCACCAACAGCGACCGACTCACGGGGACTCCAGCAAAGGCGCGTGAGGAGTACCGCTGGGTCCGGTGGGCTGCTCGGGTCGAAATGTATCAGTGGATTTCGGCGGGATGGGAGCCCGCCGAACGATCGAATTCTGTCTCTGGAGGTGTCACGAACCGGCAGGGACGCGGGACCGCACCCACCGGTCGTACCCCGCCATCAGCACCATCGACAGCAGCCCGACCCCGATGAACACCCACCACACCGAGCCCGGGTGGTAGGTGGCGAACAAGAACTCGCGCAGCGCCGCGTCGCTGATCGCGACCCCGTTCGGCAGCGTGGGGAACGCGCTCGTGACCACGTCGAGCACGACCCCGCGGGGGAGGGCCTCCGCCGCCGCCACCAGCCGCTCGGCGTCGGGCAGCGCCTGCAGCGCCTGCACCGCCGCGGCCGGCGTGTCGGTGTGCATCCGCTCGGCGAGCTCCTTCAGCACCTCCGCGGACGGCTGCCCCGCGGCGGCCGACGACAGCCACCCGTCGACCGCGCCCACCGAGCCTTCCTCGGCCAGCAGCCGGCGGGCGAGGTTCACCTTGTCGCCCGAGACCTCGTACTGCCCGCCCGCGACCAGGCTGCCGAGCACCCACCCGATCCCGTCGGGCATGTTCGCGTAGCCGAGGTACAGCGCGCGCTTCCCCGGGGGCGCCAGCGACGCCATGTACTCCTGCCGCTTCGGGCTCGCGAACATCTCGCCGAGCGTGAACGCGACCACCGCGATCAACAGCGTGCCCACCGCCGGGCTGTACACCAGCAACACCAGCGCGCCCGACGCGATCGCCATCCCGGCCATCGTGGACACCAGCACCCGCATCTTGCCGCTGACCCACGCCACCGCGAACATCGTGGTCATGATCAGGAACGCGTTGAGGTTGAGCAGCTGCTCCTGGGGAATGTTCTTCCCGTCCGACGCCCACTCGGCCCACCCGAACGTCCGGCCGAGCGCCGCGCGCAGGCCCGAGCTGTCGGTCCAGTCGTCCACGTAGTTCGGCAACATGTCGAAGAACTGGTGGAACGCGAACCAGAACCCGGCCGAGATCAACACGAACCCGAGCAGCACCGGGCTCGTGATCAACGTCGTGACCGACTCGCGCACGAGCTCGAACAGGCTGCGGCGGTCGGCGGTGGTCGCCCGCTCGTCGACCGGCTCCTGGTAGGTGGCGAGCGGGATCAGGTTCAGGAACACCAGCACCGAGCAGGCCACGAACACGCTCGACCAGCCGTACACGTCGCGGGTGTACGCCGGGATGTACGCCCCGAAGAACGCGCCCACGTTCACCGACTGGTAGAACAGCCCCCAGCCCACCGAGCCGCTCTTCGCCCGCGCGATGCTGTGGGCCATCGTGCCCTGCAGGCCGGGCTTGAAGATCCCGGTGCCGGCCGCGAGCAGCTGGGTGCCGAGCATGAACACCCAGAACCCGCTCGCCATCGCCATCACCGCGTAGCCGGCCGACTTCAGGAACACCGCGGCGGCGAGGGTGCGCTTGTAGCCGTACCGGTCGGAGAAGCCGCCCGAGAACGTGGGCAGCCACGACTGGGTCGCGGCCCAGAACGCGAGGATCGTGCCCTTCTCGGTGTGGCTCAACCCGGGCCCGCCGGCCGACTCGGGCAGCACCATGTACACCGGCACCACCAGGCGGACGCCGTAGTACGCCATCCGCTCCATCAGCTCCATGTAGATGCACACCCAGAATACCCAGTCGAGCGCCTTCATCTCCTGCCACAACGACCGGATCTGGCCTGCCTCCACCTGGAACCTCCGACCGTCCCCCGTACCACGCCCGCGATACGGCGGAGAGGTGTTGTACGCGCCATCGCAGGAGCCCGTGGTCGGCGGGGTGGCCCCGGCCCGGGTCGTCACCGCGCTGCCGGAAGACGATCGAGGTCCGACCTGGCTCGTGACCGACGACCCGGTGTTGGTCGGCCTGTGGACCGCGGCGGTGGGCGAGCGCCCGCAGCTCGGCGGCGTGACGCTCGGGCCGGGTCCGCTGCCCGCGGTGGCCCCGGCGTTCGAGCGGCTGACGTACGACGGCGCCCGGTGGGGGTGTGAGCGGTGGGAGCGGGCGCCAGTGGCGCTG
>JBEBJC010001328.1:0-2088 GCA_040080105.1 Myxococcota bacterium | reverse complement strand
GGGTGTGGGTCGCGTGTGAGGGCGACGCGGTGCAGCGGGTCGATCGCCCTCCGGTCGCGCTGCCGGTGGGCGCGCGCCCATTCGCGATCGTCGCGCGCGCCGACGACCTGCTGGTCACGCTGCAGGGCCTGGGGCAGGTCGCTCGGGTGCTGCCCGACGGGACGATCGCCGAGCGGGTCGACGTGGAGCCGGACGTCCGCGGGCTCGCCGCCGACGCGGACGCGGTGTGGGTCACCCGGTACCGGAGCCCAGACGATCGCGGCGTGGTCGCGGTGCTCGACCCGTCGACCCTCGCGCGCGTCGACACGGTGGACCTGCGGATCGACCCCGGGCCCGACAGCGACACCAACGCGCGCGGGCTGCCGAACCTGCTCCAGCGGCCGCTGGTGTCGCCCGACGGGCGGGTGGTGGTGGTGCCGGGCGCCAAGGCCAACGTCCAGCGCGGGCTGTTCCGCGACGGCCTGCCCCTCACGTTCGAGACCACCGCCCGGGCGGACCTGCGCCAGATCGTGCGCGCGACCGGGCTCGAAGGGGAGACCGCGGTGTTCGACGACCGCGACGTCGCAGTCGCAACCGCGTTCAGCCCCGACGGGGACTGGCTGTTCGTGTTGCACGCCGGGATGGAGGTCGTGGACGTGCTCGACGCGTACACGCTGAACCGGGCGGGCGCGGCGGAGTCGGTCGGCGCCGGGGCAGACGGCCTGGTGGTCACCGGCGACTCCCTGTGGGTGTCCGCCGCGGGCTCGCGGACCCTCGCCGGGTGGGACGTGTCGAACGTGGCGGTGCCGGTGCCGCTGGGCGTGATCGACCTCGTGCCCCCGACCGGCGAGGTCCTCGACCCCGAGGTGTTGGCCGGCAAGATCCTGTTCGGTCGGTCGGTCGACCCGCGGATGAGCACCGGCGGGTACCTGTCGTGTGCGTCGTGCCACCCCGACGGGGACTCGGACGGGCGAACCTGGGACTTCACCGATCGCGGGGAAGGCTTGCGCAACACGATCTCGCTGGTGGGCCACGCCGGCGCCGCGCCGATCCACTGGACCGCGAACTTCGACGAGGTGCAGGACTTCGAGAACGACATCCGCGGGCCGCAGGCCGGACGGGGGTTCTTGCCCGACGAGGTGTGGGCGACGACCAGTGATCCACTGGGTCCGCCGAAGGCCGGGTACTCGCCCGAGCTCGACGCCCTGGCCGCGTACGTGGCCTCGCTCGACCAGGCGTACCCGTCGCCGCTCCCGGCGGACGCGGCGACCCGCGCGGAGGGCCAGCTGCTGTTCGAGGACCCGGCGGTGGGTTGCGCGGAGTGCCACCCGGCGCCCACCTACACCGACAGCGTGTTCCTCGGCCCCGGCGAGCCGCTGTTGCACGACGTGGGCACGCTGCACGCAGGCTCCGGCCAGCGGCGCGGGGGCCCGCTCACCGGGCTCGACACTCCCACGCTGCTCGGGCTGCACGCCACCGCGCCGTACCTGCACGACGGCTCGGCGGCGACGCTGCGGGAGGTCTTGGTCGACCAGAACCCGGCCGACGCACACGGCGTCACCTCCACCCTCACCGACGCGCAGCTCGACCTGCTGGAGGCGTTCCTCGCCGGGCTGTGATCCGTCCGCGGGGTCCGGTTTGGGGTAGCGGTCGCGGTCGCGCGCAGCTACCCTTCGGCGGGGCACCCGGGTGGACGGGTGGAAGTGCACGTTGTTCGACCCGTTCGACGAGGACGCATCGGTCCTCGCCGAGGTCGCTCGGAAGTCCTCCGGAGCTCGACCGTGAGCGGGGGCGCGCGATGATCTGGTGGTCGTCACTCGCGTTCGGGGCCGACCACCTGGCGTTGCCCGGTGCGGCGTCCCCCGCCGACTGGCGCGAGGCGGCGAGCGTGGCAGGCCTCGAGCTCGGGCAGCCGGGCCCACACGACCCGGTGGTGCGGATCACCGCCGCGGGCGAGCAGTGGACGTTGCGCGCCGAGGACGGGGCCGGGCGGGTCCGCTCTACCACCGTGCGCGCGCCCGCCACCGCGATCGAGCGGGAGGAGATCGCGTTCCTGGCGCAGGGGCTGCTGCGGGACCTGTCGGCGGGCGCCCTCCCCCTCGCCCCGTG
>JBEBJC010000246.1:0-9976 GCA_040080105.1 Myxococcota bacterium | reverse complement strand
GGTTCGGCTGTCGGTTCCCGGGCGCCGCCGATCCCGACGCGTTCTGGGCCCTGCTGGAGCGCGGCGGGGACGCGGTGGGCGAGGTCCCGGTCGGCCGGAACTACGTCACCCCGTCGTGGGTGGTCGAGGGAGTGGTCGCGCGGTGAAGGGTTCCGGCCGGTCGCGACAACAGGCCACGCGGAGGCAGAGGTGATCGACACCGAAGCGCTGCGGCGCGGCGACCCGTCGGCCGCGGACTCGCTGTACCGCGCCCACGCCAAGACCGTGCTGCGGTGGGTGATCCGCCTCGCCGGACCGGGGATCGACCCCGAAGACATCGCACACGACGTGTTCGGCGTCGCTCTCCGTCGGACCGGGTCGCTGGTGCCCGGCTCACCGGTCGAGCCGTGGCTGTTCGGGGTCACCCGGCGGGTGGTGGCGAACGCCCGCCGACGCGCGAAGTTCCGGCGGTGGGTCGGGCTGGACGAGGCCCCTCCCCCGATCGACGTGGGCCCTTCGGCGGACGCCCGCCTCGATCAGCTGCGGCGGCGCAGGCTCGTACAGGAGGTCCTCGAAGTGTTGACCACCGACCACCGCGAGGTGCTGGTGCTGGTCGACCTCGAAGGCAGGAGCGCACCCGAGGTGTCCGCGATGCTGCAGATCAGCGTCGGAACGGTGTACAGCCGCGTCCACCACGCCCGCAAGCGGTTCGGCGAGGCGCTGGCGGCCCATCACACGGCGCTCGAGCTGTCCGAGCTCCGCTCGGCGCTCGCCGGGGAGGAACGGTGAAGCCGCCGCGGTGGGTGGAGCAGGCGACCGACGTGTCGGACGCCGAGGCCTCGGACTGGCTGCGGGGCGAACCGGGACCGACGCGGCTGTGCGTGGACGCGACCGAGCCGCTGGACGACGAGGTCGCGCGCCTGCTCCAGCGCGAGGTCCCCCACCCGGCCGGCTACGGGAGCCTGGCGTGGAAGGCTGGGTGGGGCGGAGCGGCGCTGGCGGCGGCCGCCGCGATGGTGATCCTCGGGCTCGGCGAGCCGCCCCCGGCCCCGGTCGCCGGCACCGACCCACCCGCAGCTGAATGGGTGTCGTTCACCGCCGACGGGCCCGGCGACTGGTGGATCGACCGGCGCGACGCGTCCGGGGTCGAGATCCACCAGCAGGAGGGCACGGTGCTGTACCGGGTCGACCCGCTGCCGGACCAGGCGCGGTTCGTGGTGCGCGCCGGACGGCTCGAGGTCGAGGTGGTCGGGACCGTGTTCGAGGTCGGCGCACACGGGGCCGACGCCTGGGTGAACGTGTACGAAGGGCAGGTGCTGGTCACCGACGGAGGGCCGACCCTGGTCCTCTCCGCCGGCGACGGCTGGGAGCGGCACCCCTTCACCGTGGCGCCGCCCGAGCGGCAGCCGACCCAGCCCACGTCCCCACCCGCGGACGCGTGGCGGCGGGAGTACGCGGCGCTCCTCGGGCGGTTCGAGGCGCCGGAGCGCACCGGCGCCCTGCTCACCGACCTGTGGTCGTTCGCGGCGGCGCACCCGGACGACCCGCTGGGGATCGACGCGCGGGTGCTCGCCCTGCGGGTCGCCGCCGACATTCAGGACCCCGAGTCGGTCGTCACCGCGATCGACGTGTTCCTCGCCACCGCCCCGGACGCGCACCAGCGACCGATGCTGCTGCAGCTCGGGGCCGACCTCGCCCGCGACCGGCTGCGCGACTGCACCCGCGCCGGCCCGCTGTTCCACGCGCTGGCGCGCGAGACGGAGGGGGTGGCACGCGCGCGCGCGCAAGCGTGGGAGGGGCTGTGCGCCGCGTCTCTCGGGCAACCCACCGCGCTCGACGTGCTCCGTCGATCCCTGTCCGGCGGCGTGGACGGCGAACTGCGAGCCCGGGTCGAGGTCGCCGTGCGGACCTTGTCTGCCGAGCGTTCGCCGAGCCCTTGACGTGGCCGCGGTCGGTGCCTACCTCACCGGCCGCCGAGGTCGGCTACCGACACCCGGACCCCACCGAGCGCGTGTCCCGCGCGGAGTGGACCGTGCCCACGCACGGGTGAACCTGGCGGTTCGCGTCCGCCGAATCGAGATCTCAGAGGAGTTTGCCATGGTCAAGTTCCGTCCCCTTCACGACCGGGTGCTGGTGCGCCGGGTCGAGAGCGAGCAGAAGACGAGCGGCGGCTTGTTCATCCCGGAGACCGCCAAGGAGAAGCCGCAGCAGGCCGAAGTGATCGCGGTCGGGACCGGCCGGTTCACCGACAAGAACGACCTGGTGCCGCTGGTGGTCAAGCCGGGCGACCGGGTCCTGTTCGCGAAGTACGGCGGCGACGAGGTCAAGCTCGACGGCGTCGACCACATCATCCTGCGCGAGTCCGACATCCTCGCGATCCTCGAGTCCTGACGGAGGCCCCCTATGACCGCCAAGCTGATTCAGTTCCGTGAGACCGCCCGGGCCGACGTGCTCGAAGGCGTCAACATCCTGGCCAACGCCGTCAAGGTCACCCTCGGCCCGAAGGGCCGGAACGTGGTGCTCCAGAAGAGCTTCGGCTCGCCGCTCGTCACCAAAGACGGCGTGACGGTGGCGAAGGAGATCGAGCTCCGCAACCGGTTCCAGAACATGGGCGCGCAGATGGTCAAGGAGGTCGCCTCCAAGACCAGCGACGTGGCCGGCGACGGCACCACCACCGCGACCGTGCTGGCGCAGGCGATCTTCGACGCCGGCAGCAAGCTCGTGGCCGCCGGCGCCAACCCGATGGAGATCAAGATCGGGCTCGACAAGGCCGTGAAGGCCGTGACCGAGCACGTGAAGGGCCAGGCCCGTCCGGTCGATGCGGCCGATCACACCGCGCTGCTGCAGGTCGCCACCATCTCGGCCAACGGTGACACCGAGGTCGGCAAGATCCTCGCCGACTGCATGGTCAAGGTGAAGAAGGACGGCGTGATCACCATCGAAGAGGCGAAGTCGATGGAGACCACCTTCGACATCGTCGAGGGCATGCAGTTCGACCGCGGCTACCTCTCGCCGTACTTCGTCACCGATCAGGATCGGATGGAGGCGGTGCTCGAGAACCCCCTCATCCTGGTGAACGAGAAGAAGATCACCAACATGAAGGACCTCCTCCCGCTGCTGGAGAAGGTGGCCGAGGCGGGTCGTCCGCTGCTGGTGATCGCCGAGGACATCGAGGGTGACGCGCTCGCGACGCTGGTGGTGAACAACCTGCGCAAGACCCTCGCGTGCTGCGCGGTGAAGGCCCCGGGCTTCGGCGACCGGCGCAAGGCGATGCTCGACGACATCGCCACCCTCACCGGCGCGAAGCCCGTGATGGAAGACCTCGGCCTCAAGCTCGAGAACGTGAAGATCGAGCACCTCGGCAGCGCCGAGCGGGTGGTGATCGAGAAGGAGAACACCACGATCGTGGGCGGCGCCGGTTCGCGCGCCGATCTGAACGCGCGGGTCAAGCAGATCCGGGCCCAGATGGAGGAGACCACCTCCGACTACGACAAGGAGAAGCTCCAGGAGCGTCTCGCGAAGCTCGTGGGCGGCGTGGCGGTGATCCACGTCGGCGCGGCGACCGAAGTGGAGATGAAGGAGAAGAAGGCCCGCGTCGACGACGCGCTGAACGCCACCCGCGCCGCCGCCGAGATGGGCGTGGTGCCGGGCGGCGGCGTCGCGCTGATCCGCGCGCAGGCGGCCCTCGACGCGCTCACCCTCACGGGCGACGCGCACTTCGGCGTCGACATCATCCGCGAGGCCTGTGAGGCCCCGCTGCGTGGGATCGCGCAGAACGCGGGCGCCGACGCGTCGATCACCGTGTTCAAGGTTCGTGAAGGCTCGGCGACCACCGGGTGGAACGCCGCCGACGACACCTGGGGCGACATGTTCCAGATGGGGATCATCGACCCCGCGAAGGTCACGGTGACCGCGCTGCAGAACGCCGCGTCCGTCGCTGGGCTGCTGCTCACGACCGAGGCGATGATCGCCGAGAAGAAGACCGACGAGTACGTCGACGAGGACTGATGGCCCTCTCCCGACCGGTTCGCCGGTCGGGGTTCGCCGGTCGGCTCGAGGGCCGTGAGCCGGATCCGCCCGACCCCAGGTCGGGCGGTGATATCCTCGCTCCATGCTTCGACACCTGATGTGGCTCGGCTGCCTGGTCGGATGCTCGGGGGAGGACAAGACTCCCCCCGAGATCTGTAAGAACACCCTCGACGACGACGCCGATGGCGACGCCGACTGCGCCGACTCCGACTGCGCGTTCGTGTGCGGCGAGATCTGCGACGACGGCCTCGACAACGACGGCGACGGCGACGCCGACTGCGCCGACCTCGGGTGCACCGGCCAGTGCCCCGAGGTGTGCGACGACGGCCTCGACAACGACGGCGACGGCGTCACCGACTGCCTCGACGTGGGTGACTGCGCGTCGTCGTGCCCCGAGACGTGTGACGACGCCGTCGACAACGACGGCGACGGCTCGACCGACTGCGTCGATCCCGACTGCGCCTCGACCTGCGACGCCGACCAAGACACGTACCTCACGGTGGCGCTGGGCGGCGACGACTGTGACGACACCGACCCCGGGATCCATCCCGGCGCCGACGAGGTGTGCAACGGGCTCGACGACGATTGTGACGCCGCGATCGACGTCGAAGACGACGGACTGCTCGACGGCACCGTGTACTACGCCGACGACGACCTCGACGGGTGGGGCAACGCGCTGTCGCAGATCCTGGCGTGCACCCAGCCGACGAACACCGTGCCCACCCCCGGGGACTGTGACGACGGGGACGGCTCGATCAACCCGGACCGCCCCGAGATCTGCTCGGGGGAGGACGACGACTGCGACATGCTGGTCGACGAGGCCGACGACTCGCTCGACCTCACGACCCTGACCTCGTGGTACGTCGACGCCGACGCCGACGGCTGGGGTGTCCCCGGAACGCCGGTCGAGGCCTGCCTCGCCCCGGTCGGGCGCGCCGACAACGACGCAGACTGCGACGACACGTCCGCGCTGGCGGGGCCTGCGCAGGTGTGGGCGCGCGACGTGGACGGCGACGGGTTCGGCGGCGGCGAGGTCACGCCGGCGCAATGTGACGCCCCCGGGCCGGACTGGGTCGGCGCGTCGCTCGGCTACGACTGCGCAGACGACAACCCCGCCATCTCGCCCGCTGCGATCGACGTTTGCGGAGACGGCGTCGATCAGGACTGCGAGGACGGGGACTTCCTGGGATGCTTCGACACCGCGGCGATCCTGGGGATCGACGGCGAGGCCTCCGTCGACGAGCTGTCCGGGACCTACACCGGCACCGAGGTGTACCAGTGGGTCGGCGCGCCCTCCGGCTGGCTGATCTGCGAGTGGACCTGGACGATGCTCGACTGGGACAGCGACCCCACCGTGTCCGGCGTCGATCCGATCGCGGTCCCGTGTGCGGACGCCGACGGCTTCGGGTGTGACTGGTCCCACACCGTGCACCAGTCCGGCGGGACGATGACCGACGGCTCGGACTGCGCGTTCTACGGCCTCACCCCAGCGACCCCCCTCGGGCCGGCGTTCGGGTACGGCTGGACCGAGGCGTACCGCGCCGGAGGCGTCGACTACGGGCCGACGATGATGTACTTCGTCGCGCCGTACGCGCTGTGGGTGGGGATGCACCCCGCCGCGCTGTTCCCGCACGTCGAGAGCTACGATCAGGGCACCGGAGCGTTCGCCTACACCTGGGACGAGTTCGCGGTGTTCCCGACCCCCTGAGAGCCGTCTGGCCCCGGGGTGTACCATCGCCGGGGAGGCCGGATGGGGGACGAGGTAGAGCTGTCGATCCACGGCGAAGTGGCGATGCTCCAGCTGCGCAGGCCGCACCGTGGCAACACCTTCCACGCCCCAACCTTCGACCAGCTGCGCCGGATCGCGCTGCGCCTGGGTGACGCGCCCCCGGGGTACCTGGTCGTGACCGGCGAGGGCGACGACTTCTGCGTGGGGCTGGATCGGGCCGCCGACTCGCCCGTGTGGCGCGCGCTCGAGCCCGCGGTCCGGGGCCGCGACGCGTTCCGGATCCAAGAGCTGCTCAAGGGCTGGCGCACCGGCATCGACGCGCTCGCGCGCCTCCCCTGTCCGGTGATCGTCGCGATCGAGGGACGGTGCCACGGCGCCGGCCTCGAGCTCGCGCTCGCGTCGGACCTACGGATCGCCGGCGAAGGAGCGACCTTCCGCCTCGACGACGCGGCGTGGGGGATCGTGACCGGGCTCGGGGGGTTGACCCGAGCCTCGCTGCTGCTCGGGCCTACCCGGTCGGTGGAGCGGGTGCTCACGGCGGGGACGATCGACGCGCGGGAGGCGCTCGAGCTGGGGTTGGTGTCGCGCCTCGCGCCGACCGGGAGCGCGCTGTCCGCGGCGCTCGAGCTGGTCAGCGAGCTGCGGCGCACCTCCCCCGTGGCGCGGACCCAGGCGCTGCTCGCGATGCGGGCGATCGCGAACCGCGGCCTGGCCGACCTGCTCGAGTTCGAGACCCAGGCCGCCGCGCGCACCTGGATTGCTTCGGACTGGCAGGTCGCCGCGAAAGCGGCCAAGGAGGGGCGGGAGCCGAACTGGTGATCTCCTCCGTCTTGTCCCCTCGCCGGCCGTGGCACGCGACCCTCGCCACGGTGCTCGCCGCGGCCGCGCTGCCGCTCCTCGCCGCCCCGTACGACCTGCACGCGCTGCACTGGATCGTGTACCTGCCGATGTTCTGGGCACTCGACCCGGTCGACGTGCGGAGGAACCGGCGCCTCGCGTGGCTGTACGGCACGGTCGGCGTCGGCCTGCTGTTCTGGTGGATCGTTCACACCATCGTGGTGTTCTCCCCGATCCCGTGGTTCGGCGCGGTGCCGATCCTCGGGTTGTTCGCCGCGGTGTTCGGAGCGCCGTACATCGCGTTGTGGCCGGCGGTCCACCCCCTCCGTCGCGTGATCGGGCCGTGGTGGGTCGTCGTGTTCCCGGCGCTCGAGGTCGTGATCGAGTGGGTCTCGATGAAGGTGCTGCTGTTCCCCTACCAACACGGGGTGAGCCAGTACCGGTTCCCGTACACCTGGCAGCTCGCGTCGGTGACCGGCGTGTGGGGCCTGTCGTACCTCGTGTTCCTGGTGAACGCGGCGCTGGCCGAGGTGTTGTACCGCGCCCGCGAGTCGCGGCCGTTCCCGGTCGGGCCGGTGGTCGGCGCGGCGGCAGCGTGGGTGGCCACCGTGGCGTTCGGCGCGTGGCGGTACAGCTCGGTGACCGAGCGGGTCGAGGCGGCGCCGGTGCTCAAGGTGGCCCAGCTGCAGTCGGACAAGGGCATGGAGTACCGGATGAGCCACTCTCCGCGCGAGGCGTGGAACGAGTGGCTGGCGGCGACCCAACAGATCCCCCCTGGGGCGGTCGACCTGGTGGTGTGGCCCGAGGGCGCCTCTCCGTACGACTTGAACGAGACCCCCGGTCGACGGAACCTCGCCCGTGAGCTGCTGAGTGAAGAGGCGAGGCGCGGCGGGCACCAGCTGGTGATCGGCGGCGGCACCCGGATCCGCGAGGCCGACGCCGAGATGGGCGAGGCCCGGACGCGGGTGTTCAACTCGGTGTACGTGTTCGACCGCGACGGGACCGAGCTCGGGCACTACGACAAGATGGTCCCGCTGCCGTTCGGTGAGTACCTGCCGCTGGCGAAGTACCTGCCCCGAGGGCTCGCGAGCGGCCTGAACATCGGCGACTTCGAGGCCGGCACCGAGCCGCGGGTGTTCGACGTTGGCGCGGCCCACCTCGCGACCCCGATCTGCTACGAGGCGATCCTCCCCGACACCTGCCGGCGGTTCGAAGGCGCCACCCTGCTGGTCAACGGGACGAACGACGCGTGGTTCGGCGACACCGCGAGCCCCCACCAACACGCGATGCTCGCCGCCAGCCGCTCGATCGAGCTCGGCGTCCCGATGATCCGCTCGGCCTACACGGGCGTCTCGATGGTGGTGGAAGCGAACGGAGACATCCACGACGAGACCGAGCCGTTCACCGCGGTGAGCCGCCCGGTGCAGGTGCACCTCGCCTCGTTCGAGACGCCGTACCGGCGGTTCGGGAACTGGTTCGTCGGGGTGTGCCTGCTCGTGGTGGTGGTGGGCGCCGCTCGCCTCACTCGACCACTGGACAGCCAGATTTCGATGCGCTAGAGTCTCAGAGTCCGGCGGGGTCACCTGCCGCGCGCTGGTTCGCCAGCAGTCGTGCCTTTGGAGCACTGCCCTCGGGCAGTTTTATCGACTCCACACCCGCCCCCGGGTGAGGTCCTTCTGGACCTCATGAGGAGCCCGCTGGGGCGGGTGCATGGCATCCGGCGTCCGTCAACGGTAAACGACCACCTTGTGGTGGGCTCGCGCAGGCACGTGCCGCACCGGGCGCGGAGCCCAGTGGCCGCCAACCCACAACGGGCGGCCCCACGCGTCGCGCCGCCAGCCCGCGTCGACCCACACGTAGTTCGGGGACGGGCACGGCGGCCGCATCACGACCACCGGCGGAGGCGCGACCACCACCTGCGGGAACCCGACGCTCACGGTCACCACCGGCTTGGCGGAGGCGACGGACGGGAGCAGGAACCAGGCGAGCGCGGCGAGTGGGGTCAGCAGTCGGTTCATCTCGGCCTCCGTGGATGTGGTGCCACAGACGCCCTCCGACGGTCGCCATTCACCACCACCCGAAACAGGTCGTCAAGTCGGTGTGGAGAGGGCGCGATCTTCGTGTGGGAACGGGTAGGAGATGGTTGACAGATCGCCCGACGCGATCCTAAGCTCTACACAAGCCCTACGTGGCAGTTCGAATAGCCTCCTTCGCCGGTGTCACACCAGGCAAAGCTCTTGCGTCTCCTCCATCTCTAGCGGTGGATTCGGGCGAAGGAGGCTTTCGAACCCCGCGGGCTTCAGCGCCACCACGGCCACTGGCGCTGCCGCCGACCCCGCGCTACCGACCCGGGATGGACACACACATCCAGTTCGTCGACGGTCCACCTGCGGCGTTGCTGCTGCTCGACCAGCGCGCCCTGCCCGACCGACAGCCGTTCGTGACCTGCGTCACCGCTGACGACGCCGCGCGCGCGATCACCGACATGGTGGTCCGAGGCGCCCCGGCGATCGGGATCACCGCCGCCTACGGGCTCGCGCTCGCCGCGCAGTCGGGCGCCGACCTCGAGCGGGCCGCCGAGGTGTTGATCGCCGCCCGCCCCACTGCGGTGAACCTCGCGTGGGCGGTGAACGCGCTGCGGTCGCTGCCGCGGTCCGAGATCACCGCGGCGGCCCGGCGACTGCACGCCGACGACGTGCAGATCAACCGGAGGATCGGCGCTCACGGCGCGGCGCTCCTGCCGGATCGAGCGCGGGTGTACACCCACTGCAACGCGGGCGCGCTCGCGACCGGCGGCTACGGCACGGCGCTGGGGGTGATCCGCGCGGCGTGGTCGGCGGGGCGCCTCGCGCGGGTGTACGCGGGCGAGACCCGCCCGTACCTCCAGGGGGCGCGCCTGACGGCGTGGGAGCTGTTGCAGGAGCAGATCCCGTGCACCCTGGTGACCGACAGCACCGCCGCCAGCCTGTTCGCGGCGGGTGAGGTCGACGCGGTGATCGTCGGGGCCGACCGGGTGGCCGCGAACGGGGACACCGCGAACAAGATCGGCACCCTCGGCCTGGCGGTGCTCGCGCGGCACTACGCGATCCCGTTCTACGTCGCGGTGCCGCTGTCGACCCTCGACCCGGCGTGCGCGAACGGCGCGGCGATCCCGATCGAGCAGCGCTCGGCCGACGAGGTCCGCGGGTTCGGCGCCACCCGGTGGGCAGCTGCGGTCGAGGTGCACAACCCCGCGTTCGACGTGACCCCGGCGGCGCTGGTCACCGGGTGGATCACCGAGGACGGCCCGTGGGTCCCGGGCCGCTAGGGAGCCTGTGGGGCGTAGGCCGCGCAGCGGCCTCGCCCCACGGCTCCTCCCCAGCCCGTGCCCGTGCCCGTGCCCGTGCCCCGAGCAGCTGGCGA
>JBEBJC010001327.1:0-2095 GCA_040080105.1 Myxococcota bacterium | reverse complement strand
ATCGGGCGGAAGCTGGTCGAGGTGGCGCGCCACCACCAGGTGCTGTGCATCACCCACCTCCCGCAGATCGCCGCGTTCGGACGAGCCCACCTCAAGGTGAGCAAGGAAGTGAGCGAAGGCCGCACCGCGACCCGGCTGCGCAAGCTCGAGCACGACGAGCGGATCGAGGAGATGGCGCGGATGCTCGGGGGGCGCGAGATCAGCGACGCCGCGCGCGGGGCGGCGGCAGCGCTGCGGGCGGACGCGCTGCGCAGCGCCGATCCGCGCACGTAGTCAGCGGACGGACGGGATCGGGTCGCCGCTCCACAGTCGGCCGCGGGCCATCTCGCTCCACATCCGGAAGTCACACAGGAACGACCACACCGGGTAGGTGAACGTGGCGGGGCGGTTCCGCTCCACCCGGAAGTGCCCGACCCACGCCGCGGCGTAGGCCGACACGATGCCCAACGTCATGTACAGCGGCGACGCGATCACCAGCGGGAGCACCACGCCGAGCATCGGCACGAACGCGGCGCGCTCGCGCTCGACCCGCAGCGCCCCCCACGCGCCCGCCGCGAACGCGACCCCGAGCGCCGGAGCGAACCACGCGGGGTTCGAGATCAGGCTCGTGAGCACCATCGCGAAGAACCCGGTGGTCCCGCAGAAGTGCAGCGCGCGGGAGACCGGGCTGCGGTGCTCGCCGAGGTAGTACGGCCAGAACGACTGGATGCTCTGGATGCGGTCCAAGCTGACTCCCCTTCCGTGTGGTCCCGCAGCGTAACCGACCGTTCTACGTCCGGGAACGTCGCTCCTCCAGCTCCTCCAGGGTCTTCGGCCAGTCCGCCTTCAGCAGCTGCGACAGCGCCCGATCCGCGAGCAGCCGACCGCCGACCTGGCAGTGCGCGCAGTAGTTGCACTCGTTGTCGCCGGTCACGATCCGCTGCACCGGGTGGCCACACACCGGGCACGGCGCGCGGAACTTCCCGTGGACCGCCATCTCCGGGCGGAACGCCGTCACCTTGTCCGGGAAGCCCTCGCCGACCTCCTGGCGGAACCGGTCGGCCCACTCGGACAACACCGCTCGGCACGCCGCGAACAGCCCCGAGAGCTCGTCGTCGGTGAGCGACGTGGACAGCTTCACCGGCGACATCCGGGCGCGGAACAGGATCTCGTCCGAGTACGCGTTGCCGATCCCCGAGAACAGCGTAGGGTCGGTGAGCGAGCGCTTCACCGTGTGCCGCTCCGACCGCATCCGCTCGGCGAACGCCGCCGCGTCGACCGCGAACACGTCGATTCCGCCGCGATCGAACGCCTCGAGCGCGCCCTCCCCCTGCACCAGGTGGAGCGACGCGCGCTTCTTCATGCTCGCCTCGGTGAACACGAGGCTGCCGTGCGGGAAGTCGAACACCGCGACCACATCCTTGCCGCGGTGGCTGGCCCCTCGGGTCTTCCACCGGAGGCGCCCGGCGACCATCAGGTGGATCACCGCGAACAGCTCGCCCTCGAGCCCGAGCACCAGGCGCTTGCCGATCCGCCGCACCTCGCGCACCGTCTTGCCGTGGACGTCGGTGAGCGGCGGCGCGGCGGTGCGCAGGAGGAACGGGCTTCCGAGGCGCACCGCCTCGAGCGGGCGGCCCACGGTGTGCGCGGCCAACCGCTCGGCGTACACCACCACGTCCGGGTACTCGGGCACGCGGGCCTCCACGGAGAGGTTACCTTCCCCCCATGTCCCGGTCGACGTGGTGGGGAGTGGCAGCGGCAGCGGCGCTGGCCGCGGCAGGGATCGGTTGGCTCACGTGGCCGTCCGAACCTGCACAGGACGAACAGGTGGTCGCGCGCACCGCGCTGCGGGCCGATCCCCGGCGACCGGGGCGCGCCGACGCGCGGACCCACCGGGGCGCGCCCGTGGGCGGGCCGAAGGGCAAGGCGCGCCCCCGCCGCGAACCGCCGCCGCCGTCAGCCGAGCGCGCAGAGGAGCGGGAGCTCGTCCGGGAAGACAAGCTGGTCGACCTCAACGAGCGGCTCGATCGGTACGCCGCCTCCGCGGGGTGGGACTCGGAGCTGACCGAAGAGGTCCGGGTGATCCTGCTCGACACGACCGACCACATCTCGGCGT
>JBEBJC010000245.1:0-10000 GCA_040080105.1 Myxococcota bacterium | reverse complement strand
AGGCGGGACAGCGCCTCGAGCAGCGCGTGGAACCCCTTGTCGGACGGGGGCGCCGACGCCTTGGCGCGCGAACCGCCCTTCGGGGTGCTCCCACGCGCCGGCTCCGGGGTCGCGACCCGGCTCGGCGCCGGCTCCGGCGTGTCGGACAGGCGGGCCCCCCGCCGGGGAGACACCTCGCGGTCCTCCGAGTTCGGGGTCTCGGGAGCGTTGACCACCAGCTGCTCGAGCGTGTTGTCGTCCTCCCAATCGAGATCGTCTTCGTCGGTCGGGACCGGCCGCGGTCCGTCCTTCTCCGGCGCGCCGCTCGGGACCTCGATCGGTACGGTCAGCCGCAGCGGGACGATGTCACCCGTCTCCACGTCCTCACACTGGGCGTCGATCTCCAGCACGAACCGACCCCCGTCGGTCACCAGTTGGATCCGCGCCTCGTGGAGCTGAGCGGGTTCCCCCTGGATCTCGATGCTCGCCTTGAACAAGATGTCGAGGCGGTCGAGCTTGACCCCGGCCCGCAGCTCGAGCGTCCCGTCCGCAGGGACGGGTACGGCGTCGAGCCGAAGGGCCACGTCTTCCTCCGCGGCTTCGACGTCGAGGACGAACCCGCGGTCCTGGTACCAGTGGAGCGTACCTGTGCTCATGGGTGGGGTCGGTAACCGTGCAGAGGCCGCGCGTCACGCGTCACGCGTCCGCCAGCGTCCCTTCTGCACGCGCCGCCAACCAGGCCTCCATGAACCGGTCGAGGTCGCCGTTCAATACCCGGTCCACGTCGGCGACCGAGTACGAGGTGCGGAGATCCTTCACCTGCTGGTACGGCTGCATGACGTACGACCGGATCTGGCTTCCGAAGTCGATCTTCTTCTTCTTCGCGTCGATCTCGGCCTGCGCCGACTGCCGCTTCTCGAGCTCCCGCTGGTACAACTTGGCCTTCAACATCTTCATGGCCTTGTCGCGGTTCTTGTGCTGGGAGCGCTCGGCGCGGCACACCACCACGATCCCCGACGGGAGGTGGCGCAGCCGCACCGCGCTGTCGGTGGTGTTGACGTGCTGCCCGCCGGCCCCGGAGGCGCGCATCGCCTCCATCTCGATGTCCGCCGGGTTCAGCACGATGTCGATCGTGTCGTCGACCTCGGGGTACACCGCCACCGAGGCGAACGCGGTCTGGCGGCGGGCGTCCTTGTCGAACGGCGAGATCCGGACGAGGCGGTGGACCCCGGACTCTGCCTGCAGGTAGCCGAACGCGTACGGGCCCCGGATCGCGATGATCGCGCTGCGGATCCCGGCCAGCTCGGCCTCCGACAGGTCGAGCACCTCGGTGGTGAACCCGCGCGCTTCGGCCCACCGGGTGTACATCCGCACCAGGATCTCGGCCCAATCGGCCGCGTCGGTGCCGCCCGCGCCAGCGTTGATCTCCATGATCGCGTCCATCCGATCTTCTTCGGCGGACAGGATCCTGCGGATCTCCAGCGAGCGGAGGCGCTGCTCGAGTAGGTCCAGCTGGGTCTCCGCCTCGTCGGCGATCGACGGCTCACCGGCTTCCTCGCCGAGCTCGATCAACGTGGACACGTCGTCGCGCAGGCGGGACAGCGTCTTCCAGTCGTCGACCACCCGCTCGAGCTGGCCCTTCTCCTTCAACACCTTCTGCGCGCGGTCGTTGTCGTCCCAGAAGCCCGGGCTCACGGCCTGGCGCTCGAGGTCGTCTACCCGCCCTGCCTTGCCGGCGATGTCAAAGGTGCCCCCAGAGCACTTGGATTCGTTCGGCAGCGGGCTTCAGGCGGGTCTTCAGGTCGTCGAACATGGGGCGGCCTTAACCTGCGCGCACCACCAGCGCAGCCGAGGCCGGTAGCCCCGCGACCTCGTGCAGCCGAACCTCCTCCTGCCGCATCTGCTCGGCCCCGACCGGATCGTCCTCGTGATCGTGCCCGATCAGGTGCAGGAGCCCATGGATCAGCAGCGCGCGCACCTCGATCTCGAGGGAGTGGCCGAGCTCGGTCGCCTGGCGCCGGGCGGTGTCGAGGCTGACCACCACGTCGCCCAGGACCTGCGGAGGGGTCGCGAACCGCCCCGGGGCCACGGGCTCCTCCTGCGGGAACGACAGGACGTCGGTCGCGCTGTCCTTGCCACGCCACTCCGCGTTGAGCGGACGGATGAACGCGTCGTCGCACAACACGATCGACCACTCGGCCTCGGGCAGCCCGACGGCGGCGAGCCACCGGCGCGCGTCCGCGGCGAGCGTCTCCGCATCGACCACGCCAGGCTCGACCCCCTCCCACCCGACCTCGACCACGGTCACTCCCGGCGCGGGAGGTAGTCGAGCGACTCGTAGTCCACCACGTCGGTGTCGTCGTCCGGGTCGAGCTCCGCCCCGAGCACCGCCGGCGTCTCCGGGGCCGGCTCGGCGCCGCCGCCCTGACCCGACTGCGGGCGGGTGGCCGCCGGGTGACCGGTCTGGGTCGCCAGCTCGAGGGTCGGGGTCGCGCCCCCGGCCGCCGCGCGCGACACGTCGGCCGTCTGTGGGTACTCGATGCGCTGGTGGTAGATCCCGACCAGCACCGCCACGAACGTGTCGCTGATCTTGTGGATCTCCTCGAACGTGAGCGGACACTCCGAGAACTGCCCGTCGGTGATCACCGAGCTCACGATCCGCCCGATCATCTGGCGGATGTTGTGCTCGTCCGGGTTCTTCAGCGTGCGGGTCGCCGCTTCGACCTTGTCCGCCAACATGATCACCCCGGCCTCGCGCGTGTTCGGCTTCGGCCCGGGGTACCGGAACGCCGCCTCGTCGATCGCGGACGGATCCCCCGCTTGGGCGCAGGCCTCTGCGTAGAAGTACTGCAGGATCCCGGTGCCGTGGTGCATGTAGATGTTGTCGATGATCGGCTGCGGCAGCGCGTGCTCCCGCGCCATCCGGCCGCCGTCGATCACGTGGCTCACGATCACGTGGGCCGAGGTGAACGGGTCGAGCGCCTGGTGCTTGTTCAGCCCGCCCCGCTGGTTCTCGACGAAGTACTGGGGCTTGAGCGACTTGCCGATGTCGTGGAAGTACGACGCGACCTTCGCCAGCAGCGGGTTCGCCCCGATCGCGGCGGCGCCGGCCTCCGCAAGTGTGCCCACGATCACCGAGTGGTGGTAGCTGCCGGGCGCGCGCAGCATCAGCTGCCGCAGCAGCGGGTGGTTGAGGTTCGCGAGCTCCATCATCCGGTAGTCGGTGTCGAAGCCGACCCACTCGAACACCGGCACCAGGCCCAACGCGAGGAACGCGCTCGCGATCCCGCCCGCGAACGCGAACGTCATCGACCAGAACGGCCGCATCGTGCTCGCGAGGGACAGCTCCCCTTCGACCACGAACAGCTGGACGAGGTGGATCAGCAGCACGGCGATCGCGCCGATCACGCCGACCACCGCCCCCGCGCGGATCACCGCGATCCGCTCGCGCGCCTGCTCCACCGCCGACGCTCCCGCGACGCCGGAGATGAGGAAGAACGCGATCGGCAACGCCTGCTGGTCCATCACCAGCCCGCACACCACCGACGACGCCAGGGTGAACAGCAGGCTCCACGACACCCCGAGCAACATCCGCACCAGCATCGCGGCGCCCGACACCGGGACGATGAACCACACCGAGCGAGGCTCGGCCTCGAATCCGATGATCGTCGAGATCGACTCCGCCGAGGCCACGGTGCCGCGGGCGAACATCGCGGTCAGCACGAGCAGGCCCGACACGGTAGCGAGGTCGCGGAACCGGCTGGTGATCCCGCCGAGCCAGGTCGAGCCGAAGTGGTACAGCACCGCGAACAGCAGGCCGAAGAACAGCCCGAGGGCGAGGACCTCCATGCCCCAGTCGTGCTCACCTTGGCGGGCTTGCAGCTCCCCGTAGACCTCGATGTGCGACGGGGTGACGACCTCACCCGCGCGGAACAGGATCTGCCCCCGCTTGATCGTCTCGAGGCCGAGCTGCACGCCATTGGACGCGGTGGCTCGCCGCTCGTCGGTCTCGAGCGCGTCGAACTGCAGGTTCGCCGTGACCAGCGCACGGGCGAGCTCGGACGCCGCCTCCAGCGCGGGCGCCCGCTCCGCGCCGTCGTTCGACTGCGAGCTGGGGCCGTTCAGCTCGATCATCCCGAGGCTCACCCGCTGCCGGGCCTCTTCGGGCACCAGGATCCCCTGGAAGTCCGACACGACCTCCTCGACTCGCCCGCCGTCCGGCGCGAGGTGGATGATCCGGATCGGCCGCCGGTCCTGCGGGAGCTGGTCGCGCGACACCACGATCAGGTGGTCGCGCATCGCCCGGTTCAGCAGCTCCTCGGCTCGCTGTTCGGCAGCGGGCGGGAACCCGGCGTCGAGCAACGCCGCCACGTCGGCGTCGCGCAGCTGCACCCGCAGCGGCTCGAGGAACGAGCGGACCAGATCTTTGCGGCGGTCGGGCGGCAACGGACGATCCGTCACCCCCGCCAGCCCGGTGCGGCCGGCGCGGAACGCCTCGCGAATCGCGTCGATCCGCTGGTCGAGCACCGAGGCGTTGTGCACGAACACCGCGAGCTCCGCGTCGCGCGCCTCGTCCATCGCGCGATCGTGCGCCTGGTGATCGACGTAGGTGAAGGTGAACGGCGCCTTCACCGTGTGGGTGGCGATGTCGCCTGGCTGGAGCGCGTCCTCCGGGGCCCGGGCGTAGTCCACGACCAACAGCGCGAGCGCGACGCACAACGCGACGAACAGCACGATCCGCGCCAGATCGGCCCGGGTCAACGCGGCCTCGTCGAGGTGCAGCCGCCGGGCGAGCCGGCGGGACGTGTTTCCGCCGAGGGTTCGGATCCGCTCCAGGAGGGCGGTCACGTGGACTCCGGGGCGAGAGCCTCGTCTGCTGGGTTCTCGAACCGCTCGTACGCGGCGACGATCTCGGTGACCAGCGGATGACGGACCACGTCTTGGCCGGTCAGGCGGCACACCCCGACGTTCGGGACCCGAGAAACGACCTCGAGCGCGTGGATCAAGCCGCAGTCGCGCTTCCGCGGGAGGTCGATCTGGGTGGTGTCTCCGGTCACCACCATCCGCGAGCCCTCACCGAGGCGGGTGAGGAACATCTTCATCTGCTCGCGCGTGGTGTTCTGGGCCTCGTCGAGGATCACGTACGCGTGGCTCAGGGTGCGGCCCCGCATGAACGCGAGGGGCGCCACCTCGATCATCCCCTTCTCGGTCATCTTCTGCACCCGGTCGGGGGGCAACATGTCGGCGAGGGCGTCGAACAACGGGCGGAGGTACGGGTCGACCTTCTCTGCGAGGTCGCCGGGGAGGAACCCGAGCTTCTCCCCTGCCTCCACCGCGGGGCGCGTCAGCACCAGGCGCCGCACCTGCCCGCGCTTGAGCGCCGCGACCGCCGCCGCCATCGCCAGGTACGTCTTGCCGGTGCCCGCCGGCCCGATGCCGAACACCAGCTCGTGCGCCCGCAGCAGCGCCACGTACCGCCGCTGCCCCGCGGAGCGCGCGACCACCGGACGGCCCTCGACCGTGACCAGCAGCGTGTCCTCGAAGTACGAAGCCAGGTCGGCCTGTGGATCGCCGCGGACGATCCTCAGCGCGCCTTCGACGTCGCTCGGGTGCAGCGCGTGGCCGCGGGCGACCAGCGCGTACAGGTCGCGCAGGAGCTTGACCGCGAGATCGCTCCGCACCGGGTCGTCGGTCGACACCCGTAGCCCCGACCCGCGCTGCTCGAGCGTCACGCCGACGCCAGAGGCGATGAGCTTCAGGTGTGAGCCGAACTCGCCCACCAACTCGCGCAGATGGCCATTGTCGGCGAAGGTGAGGACGCGTTCGGGTCCTTCGACAGATTCGGCGGGGATGGGGGGCTCCGAGTGCTCGGATCCAACATGCTCCCCGCGCGTCGCCTCGTCCAGCTTCGCCAGGTTTCCGGCTGTTGCCCTCGCCGATCAGCGGGCGGCGGTGGCGCGGGCCCGGGCCGTCGGGCGATGGGGCGACGCCGCGATCACCTCGGACACGAGGTGCTCGGGCACCGGCTCGTAGTGGGTCGCGTGGGTCCGGAACACCCCGCGCCCGCTGGTCAGGGTGCGCAACCGCGACACGAACGTGCGGAGCTCCCGGTACGGCGCCTCCGCCCTGACGCTGACGCGGTCCCCGTCGACCTGCAGCCCGACGATCCGCCCTCGGTGCGAGGTGACATCCGAGATCAGGTCGCCCACCGTGGTCTCGGGCACCGTGACCTCGATCGTCGACCACGGCTCGAGCACCCGCGTCCCGGCGCGCTCGAGCGCAGCGCGGGCCGCTCGCTCTCCTGCGAGGCGGAAGTGCTCGTCGGTCGACTGCAGGATGTCGTACGCGCCGCCGGTGAGCCGAAGCTCGACCCCCACGACCGGGTACCCGGCGGTGGGG
The DNA here is from genome assembly GCA_040080105.1 of Myxococcota bacterium. Classification (GTDB taxonomy): domain Bacteria; phylum Myxococcota_A; class UBA796; order UBA796; genus JACKER01. The sequence goes on along the minus strand of JBEBJC010000245.1, from coordinate 3,622 downwards.
CCGTGCCGCATCGCGTCGCGCGCGCCCTGGTCGATCGCCCACCGGTACTTGCGCGGCAGGTCGTCCTCGACATCCCCGATCGCGTCGACGAACGCGGTGCCTTCGTCCGGCGGGAGCGGCTCGAGGGCGACCTCGCACATCCCGTACTCCTCGACCAACCCGGCCGAGTCCTTGTGGACGTGGACCCCTTCGATCCCGTGGACCGGCGCTGACGGCGTCTCGACGTAGCCGACGGGGGGCAGCTCCGCGGTGATCGCCACCCCTCCGGACCAGCTCCGGAGCCGCTCGACCGCCACCTTCAGGTGCGCCTCGTCCTGACCGGCGAGCAGCCGCGCGCCGCTCGCCGCGTCGGACCTCAGCGACAAGCCGCGGTCGGCGCGGACGAGCGCCTCGAGCGTGGCCTGCACCACCAACTCGTCCTGGGGCCGCGCGCACCGAATCCACAGCGCCATCATCGCCGGCCGCGGCTCGGGGGACACCACCTCCCACCGCGCCCCGTCGGTCAAGGTGGCGCCCGCCGACAGCGGCAGGGGGTCCCACGTCGCGACGATCGCGCCCGGGACGATCGACGGAGCCGTGGCCCGGCGAGGACCGCGGACTCGGTAGGCCTTCCGGATCCGGTGTGCAGCGCCCGAACGCCCGTCGATCCAGTCGCCCCGGGGCGGCGCCCCGGCCAGGATCCGAACCAGGTGGTACGGCTCGCCCTTGTCGTCGCGGCGCTCCGCCAGCACCTGCACGACGAACGAGCCATTCGGGTCGAGCGGCGTCCGCGTCCCGTCGTGTTCGATCAGCTCCGCTGGCACCGCGCCGTAGGCGGGGGTCCACCCCACGAGCGCGTCGATCAAGGTCGCGACACCGATCCGGCGCACTGCCGAGGTCATCAACACCGGCACGACCTGGCGCGACGCCACGGCCGCGCGCAGGGCGCGGGTCAAGGTCGCCACCGGCAACGCCAGGTACTCGAGGTATTCCTCCAACAGGCGGTCGTCGGTCATCGCCACCGCCTCGGACACCACCTCGTGCGCGGCCGCCACCGCCGCCCGCATCCGCTCCGGGACCGGCTCCGGGGAGAACGCGCCCGACCCGTCGTCGGCGAACCGCAGGGCGTTGCCGGTGATCACGTCGATGATGCCCACCAACGCCCCGTCGTCGTCGACGAACGGGAGGTGGATCGGAACCGCCCGGACGCCGGCGATGTGGCCCAAGTCGGCGGCGACCTTGGCAACGTCGACCTGGCGAGGGTCCACCCGGTCGAGCTTGGTGAGCACCGCGATCACCGGGCGGGCGCCCGCGGATCGGATCGCGTCCTCCGCGCCGACCTGGACCCCCGCAGCCGCGTCGAGCACCACCAGCGCTGCCTCGGCGGCGCGAACCCCCACGTCGCGGATCTCGGACAGCGCCGCCGCGCCCGGCGTGTCGAGCAGTTGCACCACCCGCTCGCTCCACTCGAACCACGCGGTGCTCACCTCGTGGGTTTGACGGTGGGCGATCGCGTCGGGGGTGTGATCGAGCAGCGTCGTACCCACGTCGATCGAGCCCATCTCGCGGATCACCCTCCCCGCCTCGAGGATCGCCTCGGCCAACGTGGTCTTCCCAGACCCCCGGTGGCCGACCAGGGCGATCGTGCGCAAATCGGCGCTGGCGAACGTCCGCGCGCCCTCCGCGGGCACCGACGACCACGCGCCGGGCCGGCGTGCGGGCAGGCCACGGCCGCCCGATCCCTCGGCCGACCCCTCGGTGGACCCTTCTGTGGGATGGGAGCCCGCCGTACGATCGAGTTCCCGCTCGGCGGAGCGCAACCTCCGGTCGGCCATCCGACTCCTCTGCGCGAGCGTACGCACACGCGTCGCCGTCGTCAATGCGGTGTCGGTGGAGTGGCGGACGGACGCCCGCGGCACTATGGTCGGTGGCGAGCGCCGACATGCCCCTTCCTCTCCGCGCCCATTCCCTCACGCACCCAGGTCTGCATCACCCGCGGAACGAGGACACCTACACGGTGTTGCCGACCCGCGAGGGCGGGCTGCTGCTGGTGGTCTGCGACGGCATGGGGGGCATGGGCCGAGGCGACGAGGCCAGCAAGCTCGCGGTCGACGTGTTGTCCGAGGAGATGGCGCGCAACGACGGCCTCCCCCCGGAGCGGATGCGCAACTCGCTGCGGATCGCGGATCAGCGCGTCCGAGAGGAGCTGTGTGAAGAGGGCGGCGAGCTGCCCGGCACCACCGCGGTGATGGTGTACGTGCTCGACGGCGCGGCGCATGTCGCGTGGGTCGGAGACAGCCGCGCCTACCTCATCCGGGACGGGCGCGTGGTCTTCCGGACCCGCGACCACAAGCTGGTGGAGGAGCTGGTCGACGCAGGGCAGCTGACCCCGGAGGAGGCCCGCGAGTCGGCGCTGGCCCACGTGGTGACCCGCGCGCTCGGCGGTCGCTCGGTCAACGAGCCCACCGTGCACCCGGCCACCCTCGGCTACCCGTGGAAGCTCCAGCACGACGATCGGATCCTGTTGTGCAGCGACGGCGTGTGCGACCTGCTGGACGACGACGAGATCTCCGACCTGCTGGCCGACGCGACGCCCGCCGACGCGACCAGCCGCCTGGTGGAGGCTTCGCTGATGCGGGGCGGCCACGACAACATCACCTGCATCGTGGCGGTGTGGGACGGGGCGAGCTGGGTCGACGAAGAGTCGACGCCGGTGATCGTCGGCGAGCGCCAGGCGACCCCGGGCAGCCCGGCGGTCGGGCTTCGGGTTCGCCTCGCCTCGCCTTCCGGCGGTCGGGTGGAGATCGACGAGGTCGACGTGGACGAGCCCGAGACGACTCGGTTCGTTCCCGACAGCCCCACCGCGGAGATCGTGGCGATCGACGAGCCCGACCCGACCGGACGGGTGACCGAGGAGATCGACCTCCGCTCGCTGCGGGAGGGGGGCGAGCTGTACGACGCCGCGGCGGAGTTCGAGGACATCGCCGACCTGCCCACGGCGGAGGTCCCGCGCCCGACCGGCGCCGCTCCTGCCGCTGGCCGGCCTTCGGGGAGCCCAGCTGGGGGCAGGCTCGATACTGGGGCCCAGCCGCTCGTGCTGACGGGGCTCGGCCTGCTGGTGTTGGCGGCGCTGCTGGCGGCGTTCGTCGCGCTCTAAGGAGCGCCCCAGAACAGGGTGCCCCCGGCGATCGCGGCGAACAGCGCTGCGAGGCCGGTGGCCACGATCGCGAGCGCCAGCACCAGGCCGAGCAACACCAGCGCCCCGGGTCGGCTGGCCGGCGCGATCGGCCTCGGCGCCGACTCCACTGAGTCGTCGGGTGGCGCCGGAGGAACGAGACCGCCATACATCGGCGCGGGCGCGGTCAGCGTGGTCAGCCCTTGGGTGATCGGGTCTCCGACCGGCCGCGGGATCGGCAGGATCTCGGTCGCGTCGGCTGCGCGGGCGACCGGGTGCGCGTCGGTCGGCAGCGCTGGAGGCGAGCCCCCGGGCAGCGGCGGAGGTTCGTCGGTCGGACGGAGCTCCGTGGTGGGCGCGAACGGCAGCGGCGGAGGTCCCTCCAGCGCGACCTCCGGACGGCCGATCGGAGGCGGGTCGGAGTCAGCGGGCGCCGAACGATCGCGTTCGGTGCCCTCTACTGGACCG